>JAUQPF010000027.1 GCA_030550535.1 Candidatus Bipolaricaulota bacterium | reverse complement strand
AGCGAGGATTTCGTGAGGATGTGCGGGTCCAGCTGCTTCAGCGTAGCCAAAACCCGCAGCGAAAGGGGGTAGCCCGCGCGGCGGTCCCGCACAAAGGGCGTAAGCCGCCGCACCGTCTCCAGGTTGTGCCCCACCACGTCCGGCCTGGCTCCTACCACCTTCTGCAGCGCCCCTTCGTCGCCGGAAAAATCGGGGATGAGGGCCTCTACGCGGACCTCGGGCACGGCCTCCTTCACCGCGCGGATGCAAGCAGCGAAGTGCGCGGCTCCGCCATCGGGGAGGTCGTCGCGGTCCACGGAGGTGAGGACCACGTAGCGCAAACCCAGTGCCCGCACGGCCTCCGCGAGACGCTTGGGCTCCGTCGGGTCGGGGGGAAGGGGCCTCCCGTGGGGGACGGCACAGAAGCGGCAGGCCCGGGTGCATATTTCCCCTAGGATCATGAACGTGGCCGTGCGGTTCCCCCAACAGGTGGGGAGGTTCGGGCAGCGGGCGCCCTCGCACACCGTGCTCAGGCCCTTTTCCCGCAGGACCTGGCGCACCGCGGCCACGCCGGCGTTCCCCGGCCCCACCGTCACCCTAAGCCACTCGGGCTTAGCCATGCCCGCACCTCGGCTCCCGAAAGCTCGACAACCTCCACCCCAAAGACCACGGCGAAAGCCCGCAGGGCCGCGTCCTCCACCGCCGCAAACGAAAGCTCCTGGTCCACAAGGTCCTGCAAGGATACCACGGGGAGGCCGGGCACCCCGCAGGGCACGATCCAGGCGAACCCATGGGGGTTGAGATCCACGTTGAAGGCCAGGCCATGGAGGGTGACCCAGCCCCGCACGTGCACGCCCAGGAAGCCCACCTTCCCCCGGGCGTGCCAAGCTCCGGGCTGGCCGGGCCGCCGGAAGAGCTCGGCCCCGAAGGCGCTCCCCGTGCGGATCATCACCTCCTCTAAGCGCCAAACGTATTCCCGAAGGCCGATCCCCAAAAAGCGTAGGTCCAGGACGGGGTAGAGGACGAGCTGGCCCGGGCCGTGGTAGGTGGCCCCTCCCCCCCGCTCCACCTCAAAAACCTCCACGCCCCTTTTTCGCAGCTCCTCCCAGGGGACCAGGAGGTCCCGGGCGGAGCCATCGCGGCCCAGGGTGATCACGGGCTCGTGCTCCAAGGAGAGCAAGACGTCGGGGACGGTTTGGGCGCGGCGCTTCGTGTGGAGCGCGCGCTGAAGGGCGAGGACCGGGCCGTAGGGGACGCGGCCCAAGCGGAGAACCAAACACCTTCTCATTCCGGCCGGATCTCCCCGATCTTCGCGCCGGGAGGGAGGCGCTGGCCCTCTTGAACACAGAGCCTCTGCAGGATGCCCGCGGCCGGGGCCTCGATCACGAACACCGCCTTGTCCGCCTCCACCTCGGCCACGGCTTCCCCCACCTCCACCGCCTCGCCCTCGCCCTTAAGCCAGCGCAGAAACGTGACCTCCTGCACCTCGCCCAGATCCGGAATGGTCAGATCCATCGCGCCCTCCGGGCGGCATTCTACCGAGGTTTACCTCGATGCCAGGAGAGGAGGGCCAGGAGGAGAAGGAGGCCGGCGCCTGTGCCCAAGAAAAGCGTGGGGGAAGCGGCGTAGAACCAGCCAGCGGCGAGCGGGGCCAGGGCCTGGGCCAGGGTGGCTGGGACCTGGGTGGCCCCGAACACCCGGCCCAGAGCCCCCTGGCTTCCGATCAGGCCGCGCAGAAGGGAATAGACCGCGGCGTCCGCCCCAAAAAGGAAGAGCCCGGGGATGAGCCCAAAGGGGAGGAAAAGGAGGAGGACCCCGAGGGCCATGCCCGTGAGGCCCCAGGCCAGGGCCCGCGCGGGATTCCGCGCGCTTCCGTGCCCCAAGGGCCAGGCGAGCACAAACCCGCCCAAGGAAAGGAGGGAGGAGCTGGCGAGGATCCAGGACCGGCCCACCCCAAACCGGTCCTCAAGGAAGACGGGAAGGAAGGGACGCAGCGCGGCGCTCACGAGCGAAACCCCGGCGAACACGGCCACCCACGGCCAGAGGGCTGCGGGGAAGGCGGGGGCTGCGGAGGGATCGGCACGCACCCGCGGGCGCTGGGGATGCAGGCGCCCAATGAGGAAGGTCGAGCCCGCGAACGCGAGAAACGCCAAAAGGAAAAGGCCGCGCATGCCTAGACGGGGAAGGAGGAGGGCGCCCAGAAGGGGCGAGAGGGTGGCGCCCAGGGCGTAGCCGGAGTTGGTGAGGGCGAAGGCCCGGCCCAGGGAGGCTTTCGGCACCACGCCCGCCACGTAGGCCTCCATGGCCGGCCAGCCGAAGAACTGGGCGTAGAGGAATACCCCGGGGATGAGGCCAGTCCAACTTCGCGCAAAAGCGAAGAGGAGGGGCGCGAAGGAGGCCACAGCCCAATTGGCGAGCATGAGCCTCCTTCGGTCCAGGCGGTCCGCCAGCCACCCCCCAGGAAGGAGGGACAGGGCCATGACCCCATACATGAGGGCCGTGAGGTACCCGATCTCCCTGGGTCCCCCGCCCAGGTCGCGCACGTAGTTGGGCCAGATGAAGAAGTACAGCCCTGAGCCCAGGGTCCAAAGGGCGTTGGACCAAAAGAGCTGCCAAAGATCGGGGTAAGTCCGGAGGAACGCGATCCCTTGACGCATCAGGGGGAAACGAGGTCGAACGGCTCCACGAAAAGCCCCCGCGCCCGCAACGCTTCCACAAAAGGATTGATCCCCAGGGAGTCGCCGGCGATGTGCCCAAGGACCACGAGGTTCTTGCCCTTCCCCCCGTACTCCTGGGCCAGGCGGTGGGCCTCGTGGGGCCGGATATGGATGTAGAGCACGGTGTCCACCCCGTGGTCGAACAGGGCCTTGGCCACCGGATATCCCCCGTTCGTGCCCGCGCCGTGGATCACGGCCACCTTGCCCGCGCGGTTTCGCGAGTTTCCCAGCACCACCATGATCTCTGTACGGGCGTTGCGAAATTCTCCGAAGCGGGAGCGCAGATGGGCCACGAGGTCGCCCACGGCGGCCCCTTGGGGAAGCTCGGCCACGGCCGCAACCAGGCGTTTCCGCCCGATCTCATCGAGCGGGGTGTGGATGTTCATGTAGGCGAGGCCTAAGGCGCGGGCGAGGGCGGGGAGGCGCAGGTAGTTACGGGCGTGGTTCTGCAGGCGGTTCTCCCGCACGAGCTCGGCCGCGGCCGCTTGGGCCACGTCCTCGGGAACGCCGTAGCTCCGCAGGAGCTCGGCCTGGCGCAGGAGGACTTGCCAAAAGTCCAAAGCGGAAGGGCCTCCAGGCGGATGGTGGGTGATCACTAGATCAAACCCTTCCGCTTTAGCCCAAAGGAGCTCCGCCCCCTCGAGGTCGATGCCCACCAGGACCTTGCGAATGTCTCTACCGGGGACGTGGATCGCCGTGTCCGCCGGGACCTCCCGTAAACCCGAAAGGCCAAGCGCTAGCGCCAAGATCTCTTCGGTGGTCACGCGCGCCTCCTTTCCCGCATTCTACCGGAGTTTTCCAGCTCTTTTGAGCGCGCAAGCTCAGGGTAAGCCCGAAGCCTCGGAAAAACGTGGCTTCAACCTACAATTGGACCGTGCGACCCGCGTCTCGGGAGGAACGAAGGAAGTTGGCCCAAGAGATCGCCGAGCGGGCACGCGTTTTCCGTCAGGATGTCCTTGCAGTCGGCATCTACGGCTCCGTGGCCCGGGACGAGGACGGCCCTTACTCCGACCTGGAGATACTTTGCGTGCTCTCTTCCCCCGGCGAGGACTCCACCAAGGAGTGGATCGCCCAGCCTTGCAAGGTGGAGGTGAACTTCGTGAGCGAGGACGTGCTCTTCGCCCGAGCGCAGGAAGTGGACCCCGCATGGTCCCTCACCCACGGCGCCTACGTCCACATCCGTCCCCTTTATGATCCCGAAGGCCTTTTCCCAAGGCTCAAGGAGGCGGTGCTTCGCGCGCCCCACGAGGCCTTTCAACAAGCCCTACGGGCCCTGATCGTGGAGGACCTCTACGAGGTTGTGGGAAAGATCCGCAACGCCTGGCACTTCCACGCTTGCGAGGAGCTTCCCTTCCTCGCGGTGCACCTCGCGTTTTACGGGGCCCTCCTTGTGGGGCTCGCCAACCGCCACCTTTACCGCAGCGCGAGCAAGATGCTCGCCGACTCCTTGGGGCTTCCGGAGCGACCTGCGGGCTACGACGCCCTTTGTCAGCGGGTCCTTGCGGGAAGCCTTGGCGATCCCCAGGGGGTATTCCACGTTTGCGATGCCTTCTGGACCGGGGTGGAGTTCTGGGCCCAAGCTCATCGTCTTCCCCTCCACGAGGGCCAAGGAGCCTTGGAAATGTAGGCGTTGGACTTCAGCCCCAAAAGCGCTTTGGGGGCTGGGCCCGCGCGCGACCGCCGGTCGTAAAGGAAGGAAGCCTATAATGCACGCCAAGGAGGGCCTATGAGCGGAGGCGCGTGGTTTCGGCAGGCAGTGGAATTGGCCTGGCGCCACCCCAAAGTCCTTCTGCCTTGGATTCCTGTCCTGGGCTTAAGCATTTTTGCGAATTTCCTTTCGCGCAGCCCACGGTCCGGAGTTTGGGCAGCGATCGTGGAGGTGGTGCTGTGGTTTGGGCCTTTTGCCTGGGCTCAGGCCACCACCCTCTTTTTCTTAGAGGTTGTTGCCCGGGGAGAAGCTCCAAGCTTGGACACGGCTGCTGGCCGCGGCCTCGGTCGCACCCCCCAAGTGATCGGCCTGCAGCTGGTTCTCACCCTTCTACCATTGGCTTCTTTCGCAGTGCCTGGGGCCTTGGCCTATGCTTTTTTGCGCAATTCTCCGGAGGCCATGATTCCTGTGGCACTTGTGCTCTTTCTAGGGTTGGTGTTCCTTCTTCTGCGGCTGAGCTTAACAGTGGCCGCTTTGGTTCTGGGCGAAATGAAGATTGGACCAAGCATTACAGAGTCATGGTCACTCACGCGTTTGGCCTTCGCCCACGTGCTTTGGCTTTTTGTATTGGTGGTGTTCGTGGTGGGATTGGGGTTGCTCTTTGGGCTCATCCCTGGGATAGGCCCAGTTTTTTCAGGACTGGGCATAACGGTGGGAAGCTACTTGGCTACGGGTGGGGCTGGCTACGCTTACCTTGAGTTGCGCTCTGTTGCTGCGGCCGAGTCAAGCCCTACGACACCTCCGAGGGAGGGAGGATCACCTACTTGAGCCAGCAGGAAAAGGCGGGCGGTTTCCTCGGCCTTCTCCGCGAGGAGAAGGGCCTGCCGAAGGTTCGCGCCCACGCAAACCGGGCCGTGCTGGGCTAGAAGAACCGCAGAACCCTGGCCCAGGGCGCGCACGGCGCTTTGGGCCAGCTCCCAGGTGCCCGGCGGGGCGGGCTCCGCCCTCGGGATCTCCTCGCCAAAAAGGATCCGACCCTCGTCGTGCAGGATCGGAAGGGCGGGGAAGAAGCAGGCCACGGCTGTGGCGTAAGGGGAATGGGTGTGCACCACGGCCCGCACCTCCGGCCGCGCCCGATAGATCGCAAGATGCAGCCGCCACTCCGAGGAGGGAAAGCCCCTCCCCCGTACCCGGCCCTCAAGATCCAGGGCCACGATCTCCCGATCGCGCAACCGCTCCCAGGGAATCCCGGTGGGCGTGATGAGGATCGTCTCCCCCACGCGCAGGGAGACGTTCCCGGAGCTTCCAGCGACGAGGCCGTGCGCCCCAAGCCAGCGGTAGGCCCCGGCCACCCTAGCCCGAAAGGGCCTCAGGGATGGTGCGCGCATAGGGAGGCCGGATCACCCCTTTCTCCGTGACGAAGGCCGAGACGAGCTCTCCGGGGGTGAGGTCGAACGCGGGGTTCCAGGCCCGGGTGCCCTCCGGGGCGAACCGGCACCCGTAGGGCGCCAAAACCTCCTCCTCCGGCCGTTCCTCGATGGGGATGGCCTCGCCGGAGGGAAGGGAAAGGTCAAAGCTTGAGGAGGGGGCCACGGCGTAGAAGGGCACGCCGTGGCGGTGGGCGAGCACGGCAAGCACGTAGGTGCCCACTTTATTGGCGAAATCGCCATTCCGGGCGATGCGGTCCGCGCCCACGAGGACCGCGTCCACCTCCCCCTTCCGAAAGAGGAGCCCCGCGGCGAAATCGGCGAGGAGCCGAAACGGGATCCCTTCCCGCCGAAGCTCCCAAGCTGTTAGGCGCGCACCCTGGAGCACCGGCCGGGTTTCGCAGACGTAGACCATTTTGAGCTTTCCCTGGACAAAGGCGGTGCGGACGACGCCCAGGGCTGTGCCGTGGCCGCCCGTGGCCAGGGCCCCGGTGTTGCAGATCGTGAGCACCCGCACGTTCTTGGGCAAAAGATCCGCCCCCAATTCGCCGATCCGGAGGTTCGCGGCGATGTCCTCCTCGTGGATCCTTTGGGCTTCGGAAAGGAGGGCGGGGAAGAGCTCGCTTTCCTTGACGGCTTGGGCCACCCGTCCCATCCGCTCCAGGGCCCAAAAGAGGTTCACCGCGGTGGGCCGGGTTTTCGCCAGGGCTTCTTGAGCTTCCCGGACCTCCTCCTTGGGGGTGCGGCCGGGATTGGGGCGCAGGGCCGCGAGGGCCAGGGCATAGGCGGCGGCGATGCCGATGGCCGGGGCCCCCCGCACCCGCAGGCTCCTTATGGCTTCGGCCACCTCCTCCCACGTCCGTAGCCCAAGCCAATGCTCCTCCCAGGGGAGCCGGGTCTGGTCCAAAAGGACAAGTTTGTCCTCCTCCCAAAAGAGCGGGCGGAACATCATTCGCGGCGGTAGGGTTGGCCCAGGGCCTTGGGGAAGCGGGCCCGCCCGATGGCCAGGGCCACCACCAGGAGCGTGGCCATATAAGGGATCATGCGGATGAACTGGTAGGGAACGGCGCCAGAGAGGCCGGCCACGGAGGCGAGTTGAATCCCCAAAGCATCGAAGTAGCCAAAGAGGAAACCGCCAAGGAGGGCCAAAAGGGGATTGAGCTTGCTGAACACGACGTTGGCCAGGGCGATGAACCCCCGTCCGGCGGGGAGGGTGGAGCTCACCGTGTGCAGCCAGTCCAGGCTTAAGAAGGCGCCGGCCAGGCCCCCGAGTGCCCCCCCGTAGACCACGGCAAAAAGGCGCAGCCGCTCCACAGGCACGCCCACGACGTCGGCGCTCATGGGGTTTTCGCCCACGGCCCGCACCCGCAGCCCCAATGCCGTGCGGAAAAGGAGCCACCAGGTGAGGAGGGCCAACGCCGGGGTGAGGAACACAAAGGGGCTCACCCCCAGGCCGGGGACCTCCGGGATCCAGAACCGCCGGTCGAGCATGGGGGATTTGGCGCCCCAAAGCGCCCAAGTCCCGAAGCCCACGGCGCCTATGCCAAGGAGGTTGATCCCCACCCCGCTTATGATCTGGTTCCCCCGCAGGCGCACGGAGATAAACCCGTGGAAGAGGCCGACGAGGGCGCCGGTGGCCAGGCCCGCCAGGACCCCCAGGAAGGGGCTTCCCGTGGCCCAGCTCACCACCGCCGCCAGGAACGCCGAAAGGGTCATGATCCCTTCCAATCCGATGTTCACGACACCCGCCCACTCCCCAAACACCTCGCCCACCGCGGCGAGGGTGATGGGGACCATGGCCCGCAGGGCCACGGGGAAGACCTGAAGGAGCGCATTCATGCGGGCACCACCTCCCTTTGGCGGGCGCGCAAGCGGCGCAAAAGGCGCAGGGCCTCCGGCGCGGCCATGGCCACCACGATCACGCCTTGCACGATCTGGATCATCTCCAGCGGGATGCCCCGCAGGCCCATGCGGGCCGCGCCCGTGGCCAGAACGCCGAAGAAGAAGGCCCCGCCCAGGATCCCTAGAGGGTGGTTTCGGCCAATGAGGGCCACGGCGATCCCGTCGAACCCAAGGTTCCCGAGGTTCGCGAGGTCGCTGGTGATGGCGTAGGGGAAGCGGCCGAGGACCTGGATGGCCCCGGCCCAGGCCGCGGAAACCCCGCCCAGAAGGAGGGCCAAGACCATGGCCCGGGACACGGAGATCCCCGCGGCCCGCGCGGCCCTGGGATTCAGCCCCGCCGCCCGCACCTCGTACCCCTGCCGGTGGTACCACAGGAACCAAAAGAGGAAAAGGGCCATGCCCACGCTCACTGTCCAGGACCAGGTGAGCTCACCCTGGAGGACCGGGAAGCGCATGCCCATGGGCACGGTGAAGGTGCGCTGCCCCACCACCCGGTCGGAAAGCTTCTGCACCACGAGGTACAGGGTGAGCCAGTGGGCCACCCAGTTGAGCATGATGGTGGAGATGACCTCGCTCACGCCCCGTGTGAGCTTGAGGAGGGCCACGGGCAGGGCCCAGAGGGCCCCGGCCAGGGCCGAAAGGGCCAGGGCCACAAGGAGATGCCAGCCCGGGGGGAGGGAAAGGAGGCCGCAGCTTAGGGCCACCACGGCGCCGAGGAGCATCTGCCCTTGGGCCCCGATGTTGAAAAGCCCGGCCCGCGCACCCACAGCGAACGTGAGCCCCGTGAGCACCAAGGGGAGGGAGCGGCTCAGGGTGCTCGCGAGGGCCCGCACGTTCCCCAAAGCCCCGGTGAAGAGGGCGGCGTAGGCGCCCCAGGGATCACGGCCCCAGGCGGCCATGACCGCCGCGCCCACAAGCACTCCTAAGGCCAAGGCCAAAAGGCTCTCGAGAATCGCCCTCATTCCCGCGCCCCTTCCGCGGCCACTCCGCCCATGAGGAGGCCGATCCGCTCCCGATCCAGCTCCTCGGCGGGAAGGATCCCGGTGAACGTCCCCCGGTACATCACGGCCACCCGATCCGCTAGCTCAAAGATCTCATCCAGATCAGCGGACACAAGGAGGATGGCCAAACCTTCATCCCGAAGGCGCAAAAGAAGGTCGCGGATGTAGCGGGTGGCGGCAACATCGAGGCCCCGCGTGGGCTGGTTGGCGATGAGGAGCTTAGGGGACTTAGAAAGTTCCCGGCCCACGAGGAGCTTCTGTTGGTTTCCGCCGGAGAGGGAGCGGGCCGGGGCCCGCACCCCCCGCGCCTGCACGGAAAACCGGACGAGGAGGTCCTGGGCAAAGCGCTGGACCCTCCCCCAGCGCACCCCGCCCACGGGGTTCAAAAAGGGCGCAAGCCTCCCCAAGACGGCGTTCTCGGCCACGCTGAACTCCAGGATGAGCCCAAGGGCGTGGCGGTCCTCGGGGATGTGGGCCACCCCCAGGGCCGAAAGTTGGGCCGGGCTTTTACCGCGCAGGCTTTGGCCCGAAAGCTCGGCCTCGCCCGTCCAGGGGCGCAGGCCCACCAGGGCCTCCACAAGCTCGCTTTGACCGTTCCCCTGGACTCCGGCGATGGCGAAGATCTCGCCGGCCCGCACCTCGAAGGAGACGCCGTCCACCGCGGGCCTCCCCTCCGCGCCCAGGACCCGCAGATCCCTTACGCGCAGGACGACCTCGCCCGGAGGACGACGGGAACGTTGGGCCTGAGCCACCATGGTCTCGCCCACCATGAGCTGGGCCAGCTCCTCCACCGTGGTCTCCGCGGTCTTTCGCACGGCCACCACCCTCCCGCGGCGCAGCACCGTGACCCGGTCCGTCACCGCCAGGATCTCCCGGAGCTTGTGGGTGATGAACACCACGCTTTTCCCCTGCTGGGCGAGCCGGCGCAGGATGGGGAAAAGCTCGTCCACCTCCTGCGGAGTCAGGACAGCCGTGGGCTCGTCCAGGATGAGAAGGTCCACGTCGCGGAAGAGCATCTTCAGGATCTCGATGCGCTGCTGGACGCCCACGGGGAGCTCCTCCACGGGGACATCTAAGGGGGCCTGGAGGCCGGAGGCGGCCATGAGCTCCTCCACCCGGCGGCGGATGGCCTCGGCCCGCACGGGGAAAAGGAGCCCCCCGCCCTCCGCGCCCAGGGCGATGTTCTCCAAGCCCGTGAAGGGGCCCACGAGGGCGAAGTGCTGGTGGACCATGCCGATCCCGGCGCGGAGGGCCTCCCGCGGGGAGGAAAAGCGCACGGGCTTCCCCTTCCAGAAGATGCGGCCGGCCGTGGGCGGAAGAAGCCCGGAGATGATCTTGGTGAGCGTGCTTTTGCCCGCCCCGTTCTCGCCAAGGAGGCCGTGGACCTCACCTGGCTGAACCTCGAGGTCCACCCCGGTGAGGGCCACCGTGCCGTCCGGGTAGACCTTGGTGATCCCCTGAGCCAAAAGGAGCGCTTCGGCCATAAGGAAAAAGGGGGCCGGCTTTGCGCCGGCCCCCCTCCCCCTCCTCACGGATAGCGGGCGCGGACCTCCGCGATCTGCTCGGCGGTGTCCGCGGCAGGGAGCTGGATCGCCCCGGCCCGCAAGAGCCCTTCGAACTCCGCCAGGGCCTTCCACACGTACTCCGGCACGGACTTCCGCGCCCCGAGGATGGCGTTGATCACTTCCTCGGGCGTTCCGGCCAAGGGGTAGCCCGCCTTCGCCGCCAGCTCCACGAAGGTGCGGATGTCCTCCTCGGTGCTGAAGCCCGTGCCCTCCTCGGCGATCCCGAGGACCAGGTTGAACCCGGGCTCGCCGCTCAGGGCCCACTTCACGGCCTCGTACACCGCGGTGTCCACGCGCTTGCGGGCCGAGCCGAGGATGAAGCCCGGTTTGATGTACTCCTGGGCGGCGTCGGCGCCGTAGGCGAAGGGCGGGCCGTAGGTGCGCCCGGCGGCCCGACCGGCCTCCTCCACGGCGTCAAAGGCGCCAAGGTGCGTGCCGCCCGCGATGCCCAGGATGTTGCGGGCCCCGGCGCGGATGAGGGCCTCCGCCGCGACTTTCCCGCCCGCGGGGTCGTCGAACCGGCCCACGTAGGTCACGAGGACCCGAAGGTCCGGGGCCGGCCCCACGTTCTTGCGGTACCAGTCCACGGCCCAGTAGGCGCCGAAGCGGTAGCCGGCCTCGTAGCGCCAAACGGGCGGGATCTCCATTCCGGCCACGGCACCGATGGCCGGATCCCCATAGGCCAGGGCCACGAGGGCCGCCACCACGCCCGCCAGGGCCCCGCCCTCCTGCTCCTTGAAGAGGAGCCCGATCATGTTGGGAAGATCAAAGTTCGGGCCGTCCACGAAGGCGAACTTCTGCTGGGGGTAGAGCCGGGCGGCCTCGGGCAGGGCATCGAAGAGGAGGAACCCCACGCCCACGATGAGCACGTACTCCCCGGTCTCCGCCAGGCTCGAGAGGTCCGAGAGGAACTCCAAGGGGCTGGAGGCGGTGGTGTAGTGGAGCTCGAGGCCGAAGTCCTGGGCGGCGCGCTGCGCGCCCAACAGGGCCATGTCGTTGAAGCTGAGGTCGCCTGGACCGGTCTGGTCGAAATAGAGGCAGATCTTCTTGGCCGCAAACCCGCTCACGGCCAAGCCCAAAACCGCCAAAACTGCCAGTGCTACGCGCACTCCCCGCATAAACACCCCCTTGCGCAGTTTTCACCGTTCATGACCAAGATTATTCCCGGTTTTTCTCCCGCTCTCACCTCCTTCACTTCCGGACGATGCGGCCCTCCACCTTGGGAGCCACCGGAGAGTGGGCCTCGATGTACTCCGCCAGGACCTCGTAGTCCACGAAGCCCAGGTTCCAGGAGTTGAGGGCGGCCTTGAACATCTCGTAGCCATCGCCGCCTCCGGCGAGGAAGTTGCTGGTGGCCAGGCGGTAGATGGCCTTGCGGTCCAGAGGCTTCCAAGCCCCGTCCGAAAGGACGTCCACGGAGACGATGCGGGAGCCCGCGGGCTGGTTGGGGTCCCACACGAAGCGCAGGCCCGCCACCTGGGGGAAGCGGCCGGCCAGGCGCTCCACCAGGGACACCCCGTTCTCCAGGGCCTGCCAGATCTGCTCGCCCGTGAGCTCCAGGACGACGAGGTAGTTCCCAAAGGGAAGGATCTGCATGCAATCCCCGAAGGTCACGGGGCCTGGGGGAAGGGAGGCGCGGATCCCCCCGCCGTTCCAGAGGGCCATTTGGGCCCCGGCCACCCGGGCCTTCCAGAGGAGGGCGTCCGCCACAAGGTTCCCCAAGTTCGTCTCCTCGCTGCGGACCTTGGCCCGCTCGCCCTCCAGGTACACCGTGGTCTCCCCCACCACCCGGGCCTTGGCCTCCGCGATGGCCGCACGGAAAGGCGCAAGCGCCGCCTCCACCGCCGGATGCGGGGGGAAGTCCACGGTGGGGATGAGCTCGCCCTCCCAAGCCACCACGTTCCCCGCCGGGTCGAAGGTCACGCGGAGGAAGCCCAAATGTTGGGCGTACTCGCCGGCCTGGACCACAAGCACGCGCAGGGGCTCATCGCTCACGGTGACGAGGTCGCGGATGGCCGCGAGCCTCGCCGGCCCGATCCCCGAAACCTGGAGGAGCTCCTCCACGCTCTTGAACGGCCCCACGGTCTCCCGGCGCTCGAGGATGCGCTGGGCGATCACCGGGCCGATCCCAGGCAGGGCCTCGAGCTCCTCCCGCGTGGCCTTGTTCACATTGAGGAGCTTTTTCTCGATCACGGTGGGGTAGGCCTCAGGCAGGGTGTGGGAGTGGCCGCCCACGATGATGTCCACGCCCGGCACACTCTGGGCGAGCTCCACATCCTTGGCCCAGCCAAGGTGGCTTAGGACCACGATCTTGGTGATCCCCTGGGCGGAGAGGTCCGCCACGGCCGCGCGCACCGCGGCCACGGGATCGGTGAACGTCACGTTGGGGCCGGGGTTGGAGGCCCAGGCCGTGTCCGGAGTGATCACCCCGACCACCCCGACCTTCTCGCCCCCGACCTCCAGGATCACGTAGGGCTTGATCTTTCCGGCAAGAAGCGGTTCACCCGCCACAGTGCAGTTGGCGCAAAGGAGAGGGAAGTTCACGAGGTCCGCGAAGCGCGCAAGCCCCGCCGGTCCCTCGTTGAACTCGTGGTTCCCCAGGGCCATGGCGGAAACTCCCAACAGGTTCAGGACCTCCGCGTCCGCCAGGCCCTTGTGCACCGTGAAGTACAGGGTCCCCAGGAACTGGTCGCCCGCATGGAGCAGCAGGGCCTCGGGAACTTGGGCGCGGATCTCCTCCACAAGCGTGGCCACCTTGGCCAGGTCATCCAGGCGGGAGTGCACGTCGTTGAGGTGCAGGAGGTGCAAGGTCCACTGGGCGGAGGCCCAAAAGCCAAACGCCAGAAGGCTCAGCCAAAGAAGGACACGCCTCATGGGCACCCCCTTTCCCCAAAAGCTCTTTGGAGGTGGACGAGCGCGTTCAGGGCCGCCTCGATCTCCAAGTCCACGGCGCGCCCAACCACCTCCCGATGGGGATTATAGTGGCCCTGGGCGGCCAACCGGGCGCTGCCGTCGATGGCGAGGATCGCCCCGGCCCTGGCCCCGCGGAGGAGAGCCACACAGAAGATCGCGGCGCACTCCATCTCCACGGCCAGGGCCCCGCTTTGGGCGTACACGTCCAAACCAAGGTCCAAAACGCCCCGGTAGAAGGCATCCAGGGTGACCACGATCCCCCGGTGCACGGGCGCGCCGAGCCTTTGGGCCTCAGCGAAGAGGGCGGCGGCCACCTCCGGGTCCGCCAGGGCCGGGAACTCCAAAGGAAGGAGCCTCGGGGTGGTGCCCTCCGCGCGGGCGGCGCCCAGGGCCACCACGAGGTGGCCGTCCTGGATGGAGGCGTGGAGGGAGCCGGCGGTCCCGACACGAACGAGGATTCTGGCCCCGGCGCGGATGGCCTCCTCCGCGCAGATGGCCGCGCCCGGCGCCCCCACCCCCGTGGACACCACCCCCACCGGGACGCCCTTCCACAGGCCGCGGTAGGAGTGGAATTCCCTATTTTTGGCGAGCTCCTCGGGCTTTTCGAGCTTTTGGGCGATGCGCAGGGCCCGGGCGGGGTCACCGGGAAGGAGGACCCCAAAGGGAAGGGCACCCTCGGCCACCCGCAGCGTGGGGAGGAGCGCCATCGGCGCACTCTACCCTTCCCGGGCCAGGTTGTCAAACCTCCTGACAGCCTGGACCGGCGCTCACCCTTATAATCCCCGCATGGCCAAGCCCATCCACTGCGCCAAGTGCTACCAGGAGATCACGGATCCCCACGATCTCATGGTGGTGGCCAAGCTCGGCCTCGTCCTCCGGCCCTACCACACCTCCTGCTACGGAGAGGTGGAGAAAACGCTGGCCCACCAGTGGCTCACCGAAAGCCGCCCGGTGAACCACAGGCCCGGCAACGTGGCCGCCCTCCTGGGGTTGCTCCTTGGGCTACTGGCCATGCTTTTGCTGCGAAGGGCGAGCCCCGGCGCGGCCATCCTCCTTACCCTCCTGGGCTTTTGGCCCGTGGCCCTGCGCGTTTCCAGCTACGCCCTTTTCGAGCGCCCCCTTCGCCGCGAACACCGCCCAGCCTGATCCCGGGGTAAACTTGGCCTAACTTTCGTGATGCTTGTGCTCGCGCCTGCTGATGCGCCTTCGGAGCTTTTGCGCGGCCTGGCCGCGGCCGCCCCGAACCGCGCCCTCCTCCGCACCGGCCGCCTTCCTCCCTTCTCCGTCCTCGCCCTTTTCCCCTTGGTGATCCCCCCGGAGGCCATATCCGGCGGGGAGGACGTCGTCCTCGTGGCCTCGGATTACGCCTGGATCCGCTGGGCCAAAGCGCGCGGCCTGCGCGCCCTTTGGTACAACCCCCAGGGAGCCTTTTGCCCCGAACCCCACCCCCTGCACGACCGGGAGGTTCGGGAGCCCGCCGAGCTCGCCCGGGCTTGGGAGTTCCCCTGGCCCGACATCCCCGCGTGCCTGCGCCTTCTGCGGGAGCATGGGGGGCCGGAGAGCGTGGTGGCCCATTCCGCGGCGGTGGCGGCCGTGGCCCATTTCTTGGCGGAGCGGCTGCGCGCCCGGGGAATCGACGTGGACCCCCTCCTGGTCCACCGGGGGGGTCTCCTTCACGACCTCGACAAAATGTCGTCCCTGAACGAAGGAAGCGAGCACGGCCTTCGGGCTGCAGAGGTTCTAAGCGGCCTTGGCTACCCCGAGCTCGGAAGGATCGCCCAGGCCCACGTGCTCCAGCCCGGCCGCCTCCCCACCTCCTGGCCCGAAAAACTCGTGTTCCTCGCGGACAAGCTCGTGGAGGGGACGGAGGTGGTGGGGCTTTCCGCGCGCCTGGCGGCCCTGCGCGCGCGCTACCCGGAGTTCCAGGAGAAGATCGCCGCGGCCGAGCCCTTCGTGCGCACCCTCCAGAACCAGGTCCTTTTGGCCCTGGGCCTCACGGAGGCCGAGCTCCTTGAGGAGCTCAAAAAGCTCCCCTTGGACCTCCCGCGTTTGGGGTAAGCCCAGCCCCGCCCTCCCGCGCTACCATGGGCCAAAGGAGGGAACCATGAAGAGGAAGGGGATGGCCGCGGTGCTTTTGGGCATAGGGGCACTCCTTGGGGGGTGCGCGTGGCTTGTGCCGCCGGCTCCTCCGCCCACGTCGCCCGCGACCGCACCCCAAAACCTCGCTGCTTCCTTCGGAACC
>JAUQPF010000001.1 GCA_030550535.1 Candidatus Bipolaricaulota bacterium | reverse complement strand
TGTAGCTACTAAAGCCCCGCCTTGGGTGACCCTGAAGGGAGCAGAAGCCCGGTTTGCATAAGTAGCCCCGGCCCAGAAACGGATGCTAGAATCTGACGTTCCTGCGCCGTCTATCCCCGCCTTCACAGATCCACCAGAGCCAAGTTCAAGCCTCCCCGCCGTGATAATCCCCGCCCCTATAGCGGATGCGGTGTTGTCGGCATTCGCAGGAGGGCCTCCCGTCACATAGCTGTAGGGAACGTTGCCGCCGGTGACGTTGATGTTGCCCACCACCGTGAGGGTGGAGCCGTCCCAGGAAAGCTTGGGGCTCTGGGATCCGCCGATCCTGAAAGTGCCTGCGTCTAGGTTGAACTCCGTTCCTGCGGAGCTTCCCCAGTTCAGGGACTGCAGTATCCCCCCGCGGAACGTGCGGCTGATCATCTCCGTGGTGGCGATCACCCGCTCAGCGAAAATGATGCGTCCCAGGATGGCCGAGTTGTCGCTGGCATTAGGTCGATACCCTTGGCCATTGTTATCGGCAATCGTGCCGTTCGTTTCCACCCCGCCCTCTGCCGTGACGCTCAGCCGGTAGCGGTAGCGATAGTTCTCGTTCAGGCCCTTATGGAGGAAACCGGGCTCTTGGCCAGCGTAGACAAGGGTCCAGCTCCCCGGCCAGCCGCTTCCCGTGTTCACGTCCACGTAGAGCTTCCACCCCGTCCACCGCACCCATGTGGACTTCGGGGGCTGGAACTCTATGCCGATCATGCCCCGGCCCACGTAGACCCCGGCGATGTTTTGGGCGTAGTCGTCCACGGCTGGCGCGAACTCCTGGGAGGTGGGGGTGGCGGAGGCCTCCGCCGAAGGAGCGGAACGGTTGCCGTAGCGGTCCCACGCCACGGCCCGGAAGTAACACGTGGCCTCAGTAGGGAACGTGTGCTGGGTGGAGCTCGTGTAGAACGAGCCCACATAGGTCTGGGGATCATCCGGGTCGATGCCGGGAGCGTAGGCATAGAAGACCTGGAACTCCCGGAAGTCCCGGCACGGCGAGCCATCGGTGTTGAAGGCAGGTGGAACGAGAGTCAGGTTGATGGCTTGATCGGCCGGCTCCGCGGCGATCTCTGGAGCCATGGGCACCGTGGGATCCGTGGGGACCTCCACCGTGCTTTCTGGGAGCCAGTCCGTATACGCAGAAGGGCGAGCCCGGACGGCCCGCTCGTTCACCAGCGGCGAATAATGAGAAAGGCGCTCCGATACGGGCATCGTCTCACCCCACGGTCTGGACCGTGGCCACCAACACAGCCTGGGTCACAGGGTAGTTGTCCTGGTTGACGATGACGAACTTTAAATACTTCGGCCCTGGGAAGATCGGCTCGGAGCTCACCTGTTTTGTGGCTCCGGGGGATGGCGTGATGACCCACTCCGCGGGGACGCCGCCCCAATCCGCCCACGGATGGCTATCGAAGTTCACCCCATCGTAGCTTGGAAACATTTGGATTTTCACGCCGTTGCTGGCGCCGGCATGGAAGGATCCGCGGAAGGTCAGGATCAATTGGGTGGCCTTGGTGAGGTCCAAAAGCTGGCAATCTGCTAAAGACGTGGCACCATTGGCCGGCACGGTGGTCGGCCCGATGAGGACGTAATAGGTCTTGGGTACAGGCATCAGCGCTCACCTCCTTTGAGGCGGGCCCGACAGGTCCAAATCACCTTGCTCCCCGGAGGCACATCTGTCACGCGCAAAACGGGGATGTCCGTGGTGGCCTCATGCCATTTGCTCTCCCCTGCCAGGGCCCACCGCCACTCGTAATAGTCCACGGGCTCCTCCGCCGGAGGCACCACCTCTAGCACCACCTCCGTAGCGCAGCTTCCATCGGGGAGGATGGTGACCCTGGCCTGACCCGTTCCCCCGGCTAGGGTCGCAGGCAGAGTGGCTGGGGTGGAGCTGCCCTGGGAGACCAACCAGGTCCGGATCTGGCCGATCACCCGCTCCCGCGAGCCGGTGATGGTCATGGTGAAGGGCTCGCCGGGTGCCAAATCGTAGCGCAGGGAGAGGATCCCCAGCTTTGTGGTCCCCGTGGAGAGCCGCGCATTCGTGACGTCCAAAACATCCCACACTTCCAGGTGAGGCATGAGCTGGCAGGTCAGGACATCGCTCGCGGGGATCTCCGCCAGGTCATGGAGGATCACGCCCGCCAAATCCCAGGCCTCCGTGAACGTGTCGATATAGGGCACATCGTCCTGGCCCACCACGATGATGCGCTCCCCGTACGTGGCCACGGAATCACCATCCATGCGGTGCACCTCCATGTAGTTCTTGGTGTTGCGATCGTAATAGCGAACCCATACGGAGTTCCGTACCGTGTCGTCGCAAAGCTCGATATCCTCCTCAGTGATCGTGTCCACCTCCGCCTGGAGGGAGTCCACGGCGGTGGTGTTGTCGCGTTTGGGATCCACCACGGTGAGGTAGTAGCCATCCTCCTCAATGGGCACGGGATTCCCCTCGCAGTCGTAGGCCGTGCTCCCCGCTGGCCAGAACCAGTACCGGCACATGTAGCCCGTGGGCTTGAGCAAGTCCTGCAGGGCCTCCCAGACGGAGCATTCCCCCACCTTCACCGGGAAGATCATGAACTGGGGGTTATCGCGGACCAGGAGGCGGATGCCCAGATCAGGAACATGCTGGTTGAGGAGGCCCTGCATCACGGCGACCACGGCCTCCCCCGCCTTGCTCCCGTAAAGGAACTCGCCCACGATCATCCTCTCCTGTAGGCGTTTGCCCAGGTCCCTGAGGTGGAGGGAGAGGCTGCGCTCGGCTTTTGAGCCTCGGCAACGAACGCTGTCCCCGATCACCCCATGGAAGAGGAGGTGCCAGGTTTGGGGCTCCTCCCCAAGCGGGGCCAGGCCCACCCAAATCCGCACCTCGTTATTGGGCCAAAGGAGCGGGGTGGGTTGGTTGTACTGGGAGCTAAGGACCAGGGGATTTAAAGAACGCGCGGCGCCGAAGATCGTCCAGGAGTCGTTGATCTCCAGGCTAGCTGTGGAGATGGGTTCATCCCCGCTGTGGTCGATGGAGATGGAGAGGACGCGCTCGGAGATGTCCACCCACGGGCTGCCCCGACGGCGCACCTCTACGCGGAACCTCTCCGTGCGGTTGAAGCTGTGGAAGAGAGCCAGTTCTGCGGGGCTGACGGGCCTCATGCTCCGGCTATGGCGTAGGTGCCGTAGCGCTGGCCGGTGCCGCGCAGGTTGCGGCGGCGGATGTAATCCTCCAGCCGGGCCATAAACTCCTCGGGGTCCTCCACGCCGTGGAGGTGAACCTCGCCGATGTAAATCGTGGGGCCCACCCCGCCCGCGGGCACGGCGCGCGCGGGGACCACAAGCTCGCCCCGGTGTAGGTAGGCCAGGCCTTCGCGCAGGATGTACCCGCCCTCCTGGAGGTACGGGATCTGCGGGATGCGCACGCCCAGCCATCCCAGGGCCCAGTTGACCACTCCGATGATGCTATTGATGACCCAGATTAAACCGTTCATAATCCACTTGATCGGTTGGAAGACAAAATCCACAACTTGAACGAACAGCTGTGCTATGCCGTAGAATAAGTTCCGGAAGAACTCAAGGATTTGTGGGCCAAGCAAAGCAAAGGCTCCAATGGCAGCGGCGATGATCAAGGGCCAAATGCCTATTCCGGCATTTGCAATCATGCCCCAGATGGCCTGACCTGCGCTTTGAATGGCTGGCCAAATGCCCTTGGCCACTGCCTGAACACCGCCCCAGATAGCCTGGCCAGCGCCCTGAATGGCCGGCCAGATACCCTGAGCTACTGCTTGAATGCCACTCCAGATGGCCTGGCCAGCGCCCTGAATGGCCGGCCAGATACCCTGAGCTACCGCTTGAATGCCACTCCAGATGGCCTGGCCAGCGCCCTGAATGGCCGGCCAGATACCCTGAGCTACCGCTTGAATGCCACTCCAGATAGCCTGGCCAGCGCCCTGAATGGCCGGCCAGATACCCTGAGCTACCGCTTGAATGCCACTCCAAATTGCTTGGCCCGTGCTTTGAATCGCAGGCCAAATGCCTTGAGCCACTGTCTGAACACCGCCCCAAATGGCCTGCCCATCGCTTTGAATTGCAGGCCAAATGCCCTGGGCCGCTGCCTGAACGCCGCCCCAAATGGCCTGACCTGCGCTTTGAATTGCAGGCCAAATGCCCTTGGCCACTGCCTGAATGCCACCCCAAATGGCTTGGCCGGCGCCTTGGATGGCAGGCCAGATGGCCATCCCCGCGGCCTTTATGGCCTCCCACAGGGCAGCGCCTGCGCCCTTGAGCAAGCCCAGGATGAAGTCACTGATGGCCGAGCTGGCCCAGCTAACGAGTCCGGTCAAGGTTTTCCAGGCTGCTTCCATTGCGACAATGGCCAAAGCCAACTGAATGAGCCCACGCAGCGGTTGTTCGATCCCAAGGCTGGCCAAAAAGCTGTCTAGCCATTTGAATGCTCTCACTACAGCATCAATGCCCGGTTTGATCCAATCAAGCAAACGCTCGACCCACTCCCTCCACGGCGCAGGAGCCTCTGAGGGCGGCTCAGGACTGGGTTCAGGGCCAGGCTCAGGACTAGGTTCTGGACCAATTACCGGTTGAGGTATGGCCTCTTCCTCCGGCCATCCCCATGGCTCGCCTGGTCTGGCCACGCCCCAGGCCGCCCGCTCTAGCTTGTAACCTGTGGGAATATTTAGGCTGGCGACGGCCTTTTTTATAGCATTGCCGGTGCGCACGATTGTATTGGCCACGTGGTCGGCAGCTTCCTCAATTGCAGAGACGAGGTCGTTTGTCTGGCCGATGATCACAACCCCGGTTCCTACATACCCTCCGACCTGATATCCCCTGCGGATGCGTTCCAACGCGAAGAATACCTCTGGGAACTTGCGCACCATCCAGGCAGGTGCAACCCACTCTCCACCATGGACGACACCGGCAATGCGATGGCGCGGTCCACGGGTATAACCCCCTGCCTGGTAGCTCTCGTTTTGACCTCTTTCTTGCTCTTTTTTCTTGCCAGAGGTTTCAGTTTCAGGGCCCAGAATCCGCTCAGCTATGGCGTCAAAGATCGCTCCAATGGCATCAGCCAGAGGCTGCAGCAGCTTGTTGATGGCCTTCAGCAGCCTGGTGAAGCCTCGCGATTGGGCGATCAGGTTGCCCAGTATTTGCAAGAGTGCGGTGAAGGGGCCGATCGTTCCCCGCAGAAGGTCCACCAGCGGCTGGAGAGGCCCCAGCACCCGCCCCAACACCCTCGCGAGGTAGTCGAGGCCTCGGTTGATGTCTTGCTGGAGAGCTTGTTGTCTGGCCTGTGCTTCTCGGAGCTTCTCTTCTTCAATTCTGCGCTTCTCTTCTTCAATTCTTAGGACCGTTGCTATGGCTCCTGCGGCCGTCAGTGCGTGGTTCACCATGGCGAAGCCGGATGCTAGACTCCCCGCTTCATTGCTCAAGATGACGAAGCTTTCCCGTGGCATGCTGAGCAGCTCTTGAATAGCCGTTGACGTGAAGCCGGGGAGAGTGAGGTTTTGCACGTCGCGCACGACGACTTCTGAGACTTTTGCTTGGACGTTATCCCCGCTCAGGTCCACTATTTCTGCTGTGGCCTGTACTGTGCTCAGAGTGATCTGGGCAGTAACCTCTGTAGCCAACTCAATCTCGAATTTTTTCCCGCGCAGCCATTCAGCGATGGATTGCCCAATAACGGGGACCTTTTCGAAGAACGCAGCCAACCCTTCCAAAAGGGCATTCCATACGCTCTGAAAGGCGTCCACAATGCGCTTGGGGATACCCTTGAAGAACTCCACAATTTTTTCCCCGACTTCCTTGAAAAAGTCATAGACAGCTGTCCCCAGCGTAATGAAGGCTTCCTTGATTACGCCGAATAGTCCTCCATGCTCACGGAAAAACTGCCCGATTTTGTCTAGAAAGCTAGAGACCGCTTTTAACGCCTTTTCTATGGCAGCCGTCCCGCCGACCAAGTCTATCAGGAAGTTCTTCAGGCTGGCTCCAAACTCCCGAAATGCGCCGGGCAAGTTGTTCTGCACCGTAGCCGCAATCTTTGCGGCCGCTCCCTCCACATTGGCGAACTGCTCCACGAGCCGATCAAAATCCCGCTGTGTATCCTTGAGGGTCACGGAAAACGGTCCAAATGCAATGACAACATCCTTCAAAGCAGGTATGACCTTATCGACCACGCGGGCACCGAATTGCCCGAAGAGCTCGACCAGAGTCCCGAAGCTCGGGTCAAGGTCGGCGATGACATCTATGAACTCGATGAAACTCATGCGCCCTGCCTGCACGGCCTTGGCGGCCTGCTGGGCAGCCGGTCCCAAGCGCTCCAGGGCGTTGGCCATCTTCTGAGAGACCTCGCCCACCTTAAGAAGCTCGAATTGGGCAAAGGCACGCTGCAGCCCAGAAACAGCTTCTGTTACTGAAACGCCGCGCTGATTCAAGAGCTCTAGCAGCGCCAGCAGCCGTTCCAGACTGTCGCCCCCTGAAGTCACTATAGGGGAGAGTTTAATTAGAGCACTAGCCAGCTCAGTGGCAGAAGCCCCGATGGAGACCATGGCTTTGGCCATCTGATCTGCTATCGTTGACGCGTTTTTCCCTTCTTCGCCGAAAATGCGTACGAGCTGCCCTAACCGCTCGGCTACATCTGCAATGTTTTCACGAGAGATAATGGCCAGGTCTTTAGCGGCCTGTACAAGCCCCCCCATGGCCTCTTTGGCGCTGTAGCCGGTCTGCACCAAGCGTTCAATGGCCTTGGCTATGGCATCGAAGGAGAACTGCGAACCAGAAGCAATTTCGCGAATACTGGCATCGATTTTTTTCATATCTTCGCTGGTGGCATCCAAAGCGGCAGCAATGCGGTCCAGGCTGGCTTTGTAATCGCCTGCGAACTTTGCGCCCGCGGCCAGTGCTGCACCGATGGCCAAAAGGCTGCCTTCCAGTAATCTGGCAGCATTGGCCAGCTCGCCAAACCGGTTAATGAGCCCGTTCAGAACACCGGAGGCCTCATCTTTGGCGCGAATTACAATTGCCAGCTCTTCGTTCATCGCCACTCCTGGGCTACGATCACACTCAGCAGCCCCTTTGCGGCTATGTGCACGCGCCGCTCACGCCACTCACCGCCCGCGGCGTAGCGCACAACCACCACAGTGCCATCTGGTCGGTTAATGATGCGGGATACCTGTACGAGCGTAGCCTTAACATCCTCGTCGAGTGGCCAAATGAGGTGGGACAACACTCCGCGTTTGGTCTTATAGCGCAGAACCCAAACCCTTTTCTTCATGAACACTCCACGCCATAGGGCACGAGCTCCGCCGGCAGGAGCCGCTCCACGTGCTCCAAAGCGAGGTTTCCTTCCGCCTCGTGGAGCAAAACCCGCAGCCGCACCACCCGCTTCCCGCCACGGAGGCTGTGGGAAAGGACGTAGACCTGGGCCACGTCCGGTCTGGGCCTATCCCAGATTGGAAAACGCACGTATTCCGCCCCCCGTTTGCACACCAGGGTCCAGGTCGCTACCGCCGCCGGCCCTTCGCGGGGCGCGGAGGTCGCGGACCTTCCTTCAATCCCTCCCGCTTGGCTTCCTCCACCCGCTGGATCTCCCCGGCCAGGAACTGCATCGCCTGGACGTAGGCTGCGGGCTGATGCGCCAGCCCCCCCTCCGTCCACAGGAACCCCTTCTCCCACGCGTTGTACAGGCTCAGGATGGGGATCAGGCCGGGATCGACGAGGTTTGCGGGACATGTTTTGATCTCCTCACGCTTCCCCTGCCACTCCCAGATCAGGCCCAGCCGGAGCTGGGACCCGCAGGGCGTGGGATCCTTGGCCGCCTCCTTCCACTGCACTGGGCTGATGCCCCGCGCCTGCAGGCATTCCTGGGCATGCCAATGCCCATCAAGCCCACAGACCACATGCACGAGGAACGCTAATTTTTTAGCGTCTCCTCGGAGAGGGTTGAGCCCTCGGTGATGGCGTTGGCCAGCTCCGTGCGCACAGCAGGGGGGAGCCACCGCGCCAGCCAATCCTTTTTGACCGCATCCGGGGCCTGAGGACCCGGATACGCAATGGGCTGGCCGTCCGGGCCGATGAGGTTCTCCACCCGCACCAAACCAGCGGAGAGGATCTCAAACTCCAGCTGCTGGCGCGCCCCAGGCTGGAGCTCGATGGTCGCTTCATCCAAAGTCGCCTTCCCCACAAACTTCCCCGGGACGCGGATGGTGGGGCTGACCGCGGACTGCACCTTCAGGTACAGGTCGTAGGGAAGTCCTCTGATCCAGAAAACGGTGCGCTCCTGTGGAGGAAGGTTCCGCTCTGCCTCCAAGACGTAGGGCCGTTCCGCCAAAAGGTCAATGACGCGCATCTCCCCTCCTTCCAGGCTAAAAGGGGCCGGGGAGGGCCCCGGCCCCCTCAACTTCAGACATGCTCAGCTACGCTCAGCTGGATCTCGTCGTCGCCGCTGACTCGGATGGGCTTGAACGTGATGTCCCACGTGCGCAGCCCATTCCGATCCCCGTGCCCGATCTCGGTGATCTGGGCTTTGGGGATGGTGAGGGTCACGTCGGAGGCCCCGTCGCTCAGGGTCACCTTCAGCTCCTGCAGGGTCGGCGTGAGCATCAGGCTGTGCCAGTCCATGGTGGCCACGAGGGTCATCTCGGGGTTGATGGTCCCCGAGGGATCGCGGTTCACGATGGCCGCCTCGTACACACCGTGGTCGGCGGCGATGGATGGGTAGAGCTGTAGGTCGTTCCCTAGGTCGAGGGTCACGCTCTCCACGTGGAGGGGCTGATTGTTCCAGGTCACCGTGCCGCCAATGCACACGATGGGGGCGCGGTCCAGGTCCCCCCACGAGCTCGGAAAGCTCTGGTCCACCGGCGGCAAATAGCGCCCGCGGAACGTGAACTCCAGGGTCGCGAACTCCCCGGCGGTGAAGTTGAGGCTCACGTTCCCACGGCAACCCACGATCTTCCACAGGAGCCCGTCGAAGTACACGTAGAGCGTCACGGACGGGAAGCCCGTGGAGATGGGCTTATACGTGCCGTCTGTGGGCACAAGCCCGCAGGCCCTGAGCAAAGGATCGCAAAGCAAGGCCGGAGGGTTTTCGCCCTCCTTGGGCTTCACCACGAGGTGATGGGAGAATGTGACCTCCACGGAGCGCATGCCGATGCGCCCCGAGCGCGGGGAGAGCGAGCCGTCCTGGACAGGCGGGTCCAAATACCTGGTGTCTGGGGACACGGAGACATCGAACACGGGAATGAAGTTGGCGCTCGGCGTAGGCTGAGCATCTACGCCGTAGGTCGTCTCCAACTTCGCTAAAACCAGCGTGCGTTCCACTAAGATGGCCATGGCTGTTCGTCCTCCTTTTCAAGCACGGCCTCTTCAAGGGGCGGAAGGGTTGGGATAGCAACAAAGGGAATGAGGACCGTCTCTGAGGTCGTTGTCATGTTGTCGCGGGGGGGCACGGGGAGTTCAGTGGCCGTGCTATTCCCACTCCGGAACGTGTAAATAACCCACATGATCAGCCTCCTAGGCTACGACGCTCCCGGACCTCCAGGAGCACCCAAACGCTCGAGAGGTAGCTCGCCGCGCGCTCATCCCGTAGGGTGCGGTCGTAAGCCACGTTAGTGATGCGCAGATGGATCGCGGGCGCAAGTTCATGGATATGGGAGAGGAGTACATCCACAATCGCCTCGGCGTAGCGCGCGCGCCGCCGTTGAAGGGCATCGATGTCCGGATCCTGGATGAGGCAGACCACGGCGAGCTCGTGGACGTAGTCCACCACGGGGGCAGCGACGCTCGTGGTTTCCGCCCGGCTCCGCCCGGGAAGGAGGATGAGGCACGGCAGTTTTCCTGCGGGGATGACGGTGAACTGTTCGTCGAAGTTGAGGAGGTAGAGGGCAGGCGGAGGAAGCTGTAGAGAGGGCAGGCCCGGCGGGGATTCCCGTGCGGCCAGCGCCGCCGGGAGGTCCTGCATTAGCCTGGCTCGCAGGGCTTCTTGGATCCTCTCCATGGTCAGAAGATGGAGGTGTTCCGGGCCACGGCCAGGAGGTCACCGCCCTTAAGGTAGGCGTGGATGAGCCGGCACCACCGGTCCTTCACGGCCTCTGTCAGGACGATGGGCGGGCGTGGGGGCATCCGGCTTGTCCCAGTTTGGTGGAAGCGCGCATAGGGGACGCGGGTGCCGATGCGCAGAAGCTGCGGTTCCTGAACCTCCACGGTGTCCGCGTTTCGCCCGGTCAGGCTGGCCCGGAGCCTGCCTGTGCGGACCAGGATGGGTTGGCCCGGGAAATGCTTAGCCTTCCAGGCCGCGTAGACCGGGGAGAGGGGCGGCCAAGGCCGGCCCAGCCCGCCCTCTGTGGCAAACTGCTGGCCCTCCAAAGCGAAGAAATCGCTCACGATAAAGTTCCACACAGGGCGGAGGTCCTGGCCGCGGTAGACCACGCCGTCCAGCATGCGCTGGATTTGGCTCTCGCCAAGGATGGCGAACTCAAAAACTACGCCCTCAAGCATCAGAACGCATCCCTCATGCGGAAGATCGGTTCCGCGCCATGGCCATGCACCCCAGTTCCGGAGGCCCGATCGGCTCCCTCCAGCAGGCCAGGCTGGGCCACCAGTCGATCGCAGAACTCCCGGTACCGCTGCCAATAGGCGTTTTCCCGCGGAGAGGCATCGGCCGTAGTGCCCGCATAGGCCCCGAGGATCCGGGCACAGGCCCCAAAGGTGGCGGCTTGGGCCAGCATGGCCTTGGCCCGCGGTGCCGTCACAGGGATGGCATAGCCCTGGGCCGCCACAAGACCATCGAGCTCGGCTTCCACCTGTTCGATGATCGCGGCGATGTCCTCCTCGGTGACGTGGCTGGAAAGGATCCCCGGTCCCAGCTCGCGCACGACGTCCTCAACGGTCAGGTAGGTCATGGCAAAAGGGAGGGCGGGAAGGCCCCGCCCTCCCTCCTCAGGCTCAGACGATGTCGCTGAAGAAATACCCCAGGGCCGCGCCGGTAACCTTGAAGGTCAGCACGGCATCAGCCCGGATGACCTCCGACATGCGCTCATAGTTGTACCAGCGCCGGACTTGGAAGGGCCGAGCCATGAATGTGTACATGGCCGAGGGCACCAACATGCCCGGAGTCTTGGGGATGTAAGCCACGAGGGCGTTGTCGCCCCAAATGGGAGCCATGTCGACGCCGGAGTCGCTGGTGTTGTATACAGCCGCCCCAACTAGGACGCGCTCGAAGTCCCAGATCTGGGCAAGAAGGGCCGGGGTGATGATGCCCTTCTGGGTGTACTTCACCACATCCATGACCTGGGGGTGAAAGCGCAAGGCGGCCATGACGCTGGAGCCGAGGATGAGAGTGTTGGCCCGGTACCCCGTGGCCAGCTGCACCGTGTCCGCAGCAGTCTGGACGTCCAGAAGCGGCGTGGAGTTGGCGTAGTCGTCCCAGTCCGTGGCCGTGGTGTTATCCGTGCCCCAAACGCCCGTAGTGAAGATTTGATCGGCCAGGGCCTTCTCCAGCGCCAGGTGCAGCTGCTCCGCGACCCAGAGGGTGGCATCCCGCCGCAGGTCCGTGGCCAGGCTGGCCTCCTGGGCCACGCGGTCGGGGATGAGGGTGGATACGCCGTACTCCTGGCAGGAATAGGCCTCCTGGGACACAGCCCAGCCCGACAGCGGGGCGACATCGCCCGGAGCCAGCACGGTGGCGTTCGGTCGGAACCAGTCGCCCCGATCGTAGACATAGTACTTCCCGTTCTCCACCACCACGTTGATCACCGGTGCCGCCTCCTGCCAGATGTACACCGGGTTCTTGTAGGCGATGGCGATCTCCGTGAGCAGTGGATCAGGACGCACTTGCTCAAGTGTAGGCTTCATGGTTCACCTCGCTTGATGGGTCACTCCTGGATTTCCCGGCAGACCAGGGTGTAGGCTTCCGCAGCCGTGTGGCCCGCCCGGATCAGTTCCCGCATGCGCTGGAGCCGGCGCTCCTCGAGGGAGGCAGTAGCGGGGCTGGCCGTGCCGTACTCGCCGGTGTCCACCGCGGGCTTCCGCTCGGAGAGCCAGGCCCGCACCCCCTCCGGATCCTTGTCGTACAGGCGCTCCAGGTGCGCCCGCTCCGCAGGGGCAATCCGGCCCAGCCGCACCATCTCCTCGAAGAACACGCGCTTCTCCAGCGCATACTTTTCGGCCTCGGCCTTGCGCGCCCGCTCGTTCAGCTCCCGCACGGACGCTTCCAGCTCCGCGAGCTTCGCCGCGGACTCCGCAAGGGCCGCACGCTCCTGAGCGAGCTTCTCCAGGAAGGCGCGCAGGGCTTCCACGGGATCGCCGCCCTCCGGCAGCTCGATCCCAACGTTCCGACAAAGCTCCACAAGTTTCTCGTTCATCTGTTCCTCCGAAGCCTCCCACGGAGGCACCCGGCCCATCTTCTTGTAGTAGCGGGCCAGGTGGTTCCGCAGGGTTTTAAGCTCGTCCCTGGGGACGTGGACACCACCGCGGGCTCCTTGCAGGGCCGCCGCCGCGGCCATGATCCCCCGGGGCACGGCATACAGCCGCCCGTCGATCACGTCCGCAATGGGCAGCTTGTAGCTCGTGAAGTTCTCCGGAGCCTCGCCGTCGTACCAAAGGAACGCCCGCCGGTACTTCTCCCAATCGATGGTGTCCTTGTCCCCCGATCCGTCTTTCGATGCCCACTTGCGCACGCGGGCCTCAGCGGCATCCGCATCCCAGGGGCGGTCCTCATCCGCCAAGGGCAGATCCTGGAAGGGCACCACCGTGAACCGCACGGCTGTGGGCCTCTCCTCCATGCTCTTCTCCTCCGCGGCGGGCAGCCCCAACGACCGCACCCAGCTCAGGAACGACCGCACCCACTGGGAAAACGCGCGAATGGAGAGCTCGCCGTAGAGGTCGTGTTGGTAGTCCCCCTCGCGCAGGACCTCGATCCACTCGTCCTCCACGCTCAGGGGGCGAAGCCCCTTCACGAAGGGCCGGTTGGTGAGGGTCACGGCGTAGAGCACGTCCTCGTACTCCTGGCCCGTCTCCGGGTCCCGGTACAGCCCGAACTCCGCACTCACATACCGGTACTGCCCAGAGCCCACCAGTTCCCGGCCCAAGGGCGTCCACTCCACGCGCGCCCACAGGCTCAGCTTCTCCGGATTCACAGAGCTCTTATCGAGCTTAAGCTCGCGGATCCAGCCAGCCGCGCCTACCGTGGGGTCGTGCTCGATGTCGATGGGGATGTCCACGCCGCGCACGCGGTTCTGAAAGTTCTCCACAATCCGCTGCAAGCGGATTTTCTCCGTCAGTGCCACAGGCATGGCTCACCTCACTCCTCGCCGAAGGCCTCGTACCAACGGCTGGCCACGTCCTCGGGCCGCACCTCCCCGCGCAGCACCCAAATGGTGATGCAGCGGCAGCGCGGCCCGCCCTCACAGTCGGGGTTGGGCGTGGCAATCTCTCCGGGCATGACCTCCCGCCCGTCCTCCTCCTCGCACACTCCGCACACGTTCTCGTCCAGGATCGCCGAGTAGTAGCCGTGCTCCACAAGGTCGCTGAAGACATCCCCGGCCTCGTTCCGCCCGAGCCCCCAGGCCGGCCGGAGGCAGATGTAGCTCTCCAAAATGGCCTCCTTGTCGCTCATCCTCAGGAGCTCGTCGGCCACCTCGCTCAGGGGCACCTCGTCCTCGTGGAAGAGCTTGCTCATGGCAAAGTACTCCCAGGCCCGCCGGGCCTTTTCCGCGAGGTTCCGCGCGCTCTGCTCCGCCCACCTCCGCAGGAGCTCGTCTGCCTCATCGGGCCTAGGAAGATCCTGGAAGGCTCGGCGGAAGACCGCCGGCCGCCCTCCTGCCTGAACTAGCAGCTCCTGGAACACGGAGCGCGCCCCATGCGCTCGGGCTTGCCGCATGAGGGCATGGATGTCCGCAGCTAGCCTCCCCGTGGGGAACTCCAGCCCGCTCAGCCGGCTCAGCTCCTCCCGGGACAACGTGGGCCCCAGCTCTTCCTGCACCGCCCGCAGCTGCCGGTCGAGGAAGCTGTGCCAGGCCCGGAGGAACCGGCGCTCCCAGGTGTCCTGGGTCGTGAGGTACTCGGAGAAGGGCACATGGGCCTCCCACGGGAAGGGCTCGCGCCACAGTCGGCCCGATCCTGGGGCCTTTATTTGCCCTCCGGGCAGGCGGTGGGTACATCGGACCGTCCCCCTTCCGCCGGAGGGCAAACGCGGCCGTTTTAGCCGGGGCTCCCGGGCCTGGACCTTCTCCGCCACACCCTCCGTGGCCTGCCCCGCCTGGGCCTCCATGGGCGTCTCCGGAGCCAACGGCTCCGGCGCCCCTACCAGGCTCCGGGCATAGCGCTCCACCTCCGCCGTGGGTGAGATCACGCCGCTGTAGACCAGTCGGGACAGGGCTTGAGCCACCTCCAGCACGTCCCGCCGCCGCAGCCCCATGCACCGCAACGTCGGCACGCCCGCCTCATCCCCGAAGTTCAGGCGCACCAGGTCCGCAATGCCCCGGTTCTCGCCCGGCCGCCCCCACGTGGTCACATGGGACACATAGTCCGCCACGCCCTGCAGGGCAATGTAGAACAGTTCGGCTTGGTCTGCGGACACCGCCCGCGAGCCGTAGTTTGTCTCGCCCAGGGCGATGAACTCCGCCAGAACGGAGCGAGCGATCATCACGTCGTGGTGGCGGATCTGCTCCATGAGGTCCCGGCTTCCCTCCGCCCGCTCCGGCGTGAGGATGCGCACACATTGGTCAATCGGCGCGCCCTTGGGGAGATAGATGTAGGCGGCCTCGTGGGAACGCAACGCCCCCAAAATCTCCACAAACTTAGCCTCGTCTTCCGGCGTAGCCGTAGGAGGTAGCGTCCCCACAGGAATCCCCACGCCCCAGCGTTCCTGCTTGATGGCCCCGATTTTGTACAGCGTGTCCTTGATCTTCCAGTGCTTGTAGGCCGCGCGCAGGATGGACTTACCCTCGAAGTTCAAACCCTCCTGGTCGTTTGTGAGCCGAATGAGCTTCTCCGCCGGGATGCGGAACGTCCGGAAGTTCTGGGTTTCCATGTCCCGGGCATATTGCTCCACCTCCACCAACTGCCCGCCCCGCACGATCCAGCGCGTGACCGTCCAGGGCATGCGCGGCGCCAGCTTTTTCCACCATACATGCCCATCCCGCACCTCGTACACGACCTCGAACAGCATGAACCCGTAGGGCAGGTAGAGAAGGGCTTGCCGGAGGTAGTCCTCCCACTGCGGCCACAGGTTCGCCCCCACGAAGTCCGCGATGGCCCGGTCATCCTGGGAGTTCGAGGCCGGCACGAGTTCCCAGTCTGCAGAGGTGATGCTCAGCACGATCGCCCGCCAGATCGCGGCTACCGTGCCGTCGCTCCGCAGCATCTGGTCCACCGTGGCCACCGTCCAGTCCCGGAGGTAGTCGTCGCCCAGGATCTCCCCGGCCAGGGCGGGCCGCATGATCACCCCGCCCACGAACTCCGTACCGATCGCTCCGCGCTCGCGCTTGTCTACAGCCATAACCTCACCACTCCAACCTCCCTGCCAGGGTCCCTTCCCCCAGGGCCCAGGTGCGGCCCTCCCGGCCCAGGCCTTGCAGCCAGTGGGCGATGAGGAGGGCGTCTCCGGCGTCCGGGGAACGCGGGGGGTCCACCACCCGCAGCTGCCCCCCGGACGTGAACTCGTAGCGCCAGGCCGCGAGGTCCCGGAGGAGGCTGGCATGCTCCACCAGGCGCAGCTTGCCGGAGAGGATCCGCTCCCGCAGGGACCAGGCCACCTCCGCCTTCAGGTTGGCGAACCGCGTGCGGTCCCGGGGAGCACTGGCGGAGTTCCACTCCTCCACCCAAAAGCCCTGCTCGCGCAGCCGGTCGATGACGCCCGCCCCGATGCCCGTGCCGTCCACAGCACACCTCCGTGCCTCCCACCGCCGCAGCGTATCCACCACAGCTCCTACCACGCTCATCGTGTCCAGACCGCGCAGCTCCCGCAGCTCCGCCACCACATCGCCCGCCAGAACGCAGATCACCGTGGAGTCTGTGCCGTAGCGAGCCACGTCCACGCCAACCGCCACGCGACTGCGGTCCAGCCGGGCCTCCACCCTCAGGGCCTCCTGCACGGCGGCGTAGGGGAACAAGGCCGCCTCGCCCTCCTCCGGGAACTCCCCCAGAACTCCCACTTGCCATTGGGGTGAGTTCTCGCCGTACTCCAACCTCATGCGCTCGACCCAGGCCGCGGTGGCCAGGCCGGGGATGCGCTCCCGTCCCTCCACCACGTTCGGGCTCTCCAGGGCGGATACGTGGATCACCCTCCGGAAGGGCGGAGGGTCCTGTTGGTCCTCGTAGAACCAGCCGGAGCGGCGCACGGGGTTCCCGATGGCCAGAAGCCGGGAACCGCTGGAGGTCAGGCAGCGCCCGATGGCCGCGCGCACGGCATCGCTCACGCCCGAGGCCTCGTCGATCACCACGAGGAGGTGCTCGGCGTGGAAGCCCTGGAAGGCCTCGGGGTCGGCATCGGCCCCGCCCCACACCGTGGCAAACCACTGGCCGGGCACGAGGTCCACGCTTTGGGCCCGCGGCTCGGGGAGGTGCAAGGGCGGGCGGAGAAGGAGAAAGGCCTGCCGCACCCGCTGGTAGAGCCGGAGGAACTCCGCCCAGGCTTGGCGCTTCGTTTGCTCGATCTTGGTGGCGATGTACACAACCTTGGAGGGCTGGCGCACGAAAAGGAAGCTCAGGCCCACCACTCCGGCCACATAGGTTTTGCCCACAGCGTTCCCGGAGCGCACGTAGACCTCGGGGCTTTCGAAGGTGGCGTAGAAAATCTCCTCCTGGCGGGACCAGAGTTTGACCTTGCACCGTTGGCGGAGGAAGCGGAGGAAAACGTCCGGCCGGTCGCGGAAGGTCAGGAACAGGCGGGCCGGGCCGTCAGAGAGCCTTGGTTCATCCTCGCGGCCAACTCCGGCCGTTGGGGCCAATGTCGCCAATTGTTCACGCAGCTCTTCCTGGCTAGGCATGCGCATTAGCTCGCGCCATCTTCCGGAGGGCGCGCGAAGTGCCGGTTGCGGAAGACTGCATGTCCTCGGGGCTTTGCGCGGATCGCGCTATCGTGTTCCGCATAGGTACGCGGTTAAGGGCCAAAATCCGGAGGTTCGCATGGAGTCTGGGGGAGCTCGCGTGGTTCCGTCGCCGAAACTTTACAAAAGGGACCTTTTGTTAAGTCGATCCGGCGGGGTGATGGGGGTCCCGCAACCCGGGCTTGACACGCGGGTTATCCCGCGGTATATTATAGGTGGGACGGCAGGGAGCCGTCCTGAGGCCCGGAGGACGGGGCCCTACCCTCCGGGCGGAGGGGCGGGGACTCCCGGGCGGTCCGGGTAGCCCACTGGGCAGTGGGTAAGCCCGGGGCGGCCGGCTAGCCCGGCCGGCCGTTAGGGGTTCGAATCCCCCCGTCCCCAGGAGAGGCCGGGCCCCGGCCAAGTGGGCCCGGCCGGAAGGGGGGGAAGATGAAAGTAGTTTTGTTAAACAGCATCGTCTTAAGGCCAGGGCTTTGTGCCCTGGCCGAGGAGGCCTCCTTTGAGGAGGCCCGGGCGGCGGCCGCCGTCGGGGCCTCCTCTTTTGTTGG
>JAUQPF010000035.1 GCA_030550535.1 Candidatus Bipolaricaulota bacterium | reverse complement strand
CCGGGCCGGCCGCGCGCCCTGGATTGGGGCACGGGCACGGGCGTCTTGGCCCTGGCCTTGGCCAAAGCCCGACCCGAGGCGGAGGTCTGGGCCCTGGACGTGAGCGCGCGGGCCGTGGCCGCGGCCCGCCGCAACGCCCAGCGCCTGGGACTCCGCCTCAGGGTCCTGCGTTCCCCAAGCCTTGCGCGCGTATCCGAAAAGTTCCACCTCATCGTGGCCAACCCGCCCTACGTCCCCACCCCCCAAATTCCCGCCCTTCCCAAGGACGTGCGGGCCTGCGACCCCCGCCGGGCTTTGGACGGTGGACCCGATGGCTTGCGCTGGATCCGTGAGCTCCTTGAGCGCGGCCCTGAGTTCCTCTTCCCGGGCGGTTTCCTCCTCATGGAGATCGGCCACGATCAAGGAGGGGCGGTTTTGGACCTGGCCGGGCGGGTGGGAGCCTGGGCGGAGGCCCGGATCTTCCCCGATCTCTCCGGAAAACCCCGTTTCTTTTGGGGGCGAAGGTGCTAGCCATCCAAGTCTCGGAGCTGCGCTTCGTCACCGAAGAGGGGGTGAACGTGTTCGAGGGCCTGAGCTTCGGCGTGCCCCGGGAGGGCTTCGTGTGGGTGGTGGGCCCTCCGGGCTCGGGCAAGACCCTGCTTTTGCGCATCCTCCTCCGGGAGGTTCAACCCCAAGGGGGACAGATCCTCGTTTTAGGCCGGAACGTGCGCCGCGTCTCCACGAAAAGCTTTCAGGCCGTGCGCCGACGCGTGGGCTACCTCCCCGAGGATCCCCCGATCCTGAGCGGCCGCACCGTTCGCGGGCATCTCCTCTTCAAGCTGCGGGCCTTGGGCCTGCATGGGGAGGAAGCGGAGGACGCCCTGCACCGCGCCCTGGACCTCGCGGAGCTCAAGGACGCCGCGGAGAAGCGCGGCGCGGAGCTAAGCCCTCTCGAGCAGAAGAGGCTTGGGCTGGCCCTGGCCCTCTGCCCCCACACTTCCTTGCTTTTGTGCGACGATCCCCTGCGGGGCCTGGAGCCCAAGGCCCAGGAGGAGCTCCTAGCCACTTTGGAGCGCATCCACCAGGGCGGGGTGACCCTTTTGGGCACAGCCCGCGAGGACGCGCTCCTTTTGGCCCGAGGTTTCGCCCCTGAGCCCAGCGGAAAGCGGAGCCTCGTGTACCTGCGGGAACCGGTGCGGCCATGAGGGGCTTCCTCTACGTCCTTTTGAATTTCCTCCGGGCAAACCTGCGGCAGGCGGGAACGCTTTTGGTTTGGGGATTGGCCATCGCCCTGGTCCTGGCCAGCGCCACCGCCCTCTTCTTCCTCCCCCCAAGCGGCGAAGGAAGCGCCCCCACCTCCCAACATCTCCTGATCCTCACCCTGGATCCCCTGCTTTCGGAGGCGGAGATCAACCGGCTGGCCTGGCAGATCGCAGGCTGGCCGGAGACGGGGCGCGTGAACTTCCGGTTCGCGGGGGAAACGGATCCTGAGCCCTTGGCGGAGCGGGCCCTGGTGGTGGAGGCGCGGCCAGGGGGGCGGGAAGCCCTTCTGGCCCGAGTGGCCAAGCTCTCAGGGATCCGCAAGGTCACGGCCTTGGAGCGCCGGGCGGAGCCGCCGGGCTTGCCCTCGCGCTGGCGCATCGCTGCCCTGGTCGCCCTGGGCTTGGGACTGGGGATGGCCTTGTTCCTGGGCCAGCGGGCCATGCGGCGCGCCCTCGCCCTTTGGCGAAAGGAACGGGAGATCCTTCGGCTTTCGGGGTTAGGAGCGGCGTATTGGCAAGGCCCGTTCCTCGCTCTTGGGTTTCTCGTGGGCCTTGTGGGTGCTGGGCTCTTTCTCCTCGGGCTGCGGCTGGCCCTGCGCTACGCTCCGCCCGAGGCCAGTCTGCGCGATCTTGTGCAGGCGGGGCCCTGGCTCAAGGCCCTGGGGTTCCCTGCGGGAGCGTTCCTAGGGCTCCTCGGAAGCCTTCTCCGGCCTCACTCGTAGCGCAGGGCCTCCACGGGCGGGAGCTTGGCCGCCCGGATGGCCGGGAAGAGGCCGGACACAGCCCCCACGACGAACGCGAAAAAGAGGGAGCCGAAGACGAGGCTCGCGGTCAGAGCTGGGCTGAACGCCCCTTGAGCCTCGAACATGCGGCTCACCACGAGGGTGGCCACCCAGGCCACGCCCAGCCCCGACGCCAAGCCCAGGGCTCCCCCGGCCAGGCCCATGAGCCCGGACTCAAAGAGGAAAAGGAGGAGCACGTGGGAGTCCTTGGCCCCGATGGCCTTGAGGACGCCGATCTCTCGGGTGCGCTCCAGGACCGCGGTGTACATGGTGTTCATGACGCCCACCCCGCCCACAAGGAGGGCGATCCCCGCGATCCCCGCTAAGAACGCCTGGACCCCGCGGATCACCGACTGGATGTTGCGCGTGAGGTCCTCAAAGTCCGTGAGGGCCGCGTTGCGCTCGCCCACCGCGCGCAGATGGTCGCGGATGCGCTCGCGCACGAGGGCCATGTCCGCCCGGTCCACCAGGCGCACCACGGCGTAGTGCACGAGCTCCGGCCCGGGGAAAAGCTGACGCAGTTCAGGAAGGGAGATCACAAGCACGTCCGAAAGGCTCAGGCCGCCGGTGGCAAACCCTCCGGCCCGCTGGGCTTGGAGGACCCCCACCACCTGGAATTTCTTGCCCTCAATGCTCACCCCATCCCCCACGTCGGCCCCAAGGACGCGGGCCGTGCGGCTTCCCAGGAGGACTTCGCCGGGGGCCGCCAGGTCCCGGCCGCTCGCGACCGTGAGGTTCATCTCCGCCACGAATTCCGCCATGGCCGGGTCGTAGCCCAAAACCGTGAGGAACCCCTTGCCGCCCGGGCCCTCCACGTAGGCCGTCTCCGTGCGCACGGCGATGGCGCTGCGTACCCCGGGAATGGCGCGGATGGCCTCGATGTCCAGCCGGATGCGCTGCCCGAGGTTCAGACCCCGCGCGGTGATGAGGATCGTGTTGTAGCCCACGATCTGCTCGACCCTTTGGGCGATGGCGCGCTGGAGGCCTTGGCCCACGGAGATCAGGGCCACCACGGCCGCGGTGCCGATGAGGATGCCGATCACGGTGAGCCAGGAGCGCAGGCCCCGGTGGCGAATGTTCCGAAAGCTCAGCCGCAGGATGTCCAGGATCACCGCTCCACCTCCGTGATCCGGCCGTCGCGGAGGCGCAGGCGCACCTTGGCCACCGCCGCGGCCTCCGGATCGTGCGTGGCCAGAACGATCGTCCTCCCTTGCCCATTCAGCTCGACAAAAAGGGCGAGGATCTCCCGTCCGGTGGCGGAGTCCAGGTTGCCCGTGGGCTCATCGGCGATGAGGAGGGCGGGGTCGGTGACGAGGGCCCGGGCCAGGGCCACCCGCTGCTGCTGCCCCCCAGAAAGCTGGTTGGGACGATGCCGCAGACGATCGCCCAGGCCTAGCCGCTCCAGGATCTCCCGGGCCTTCCTCCGCCGCTCCCGCGCCGGAACGCCCAAGAACACCAGGGGCAACTCCACGTTCTCCAAGGCGGTGAGGTTGGGAACGAGGTTGAACATCTGGAACACGAAGCCGATGCGGCGGCCGCGCAGCTCCGCCAGCTTCCCTCCGTTCAGGCGCGTGACATCCGCGCCCTCCCAGAGCACCCTTCCCGCGGTGGGACGATCCAGAAGGCCAAGGACGTGAAGGAGGGTGGATTTCCCGGAACCTGAGGGCCCCATGAGGGCCAAAAAATCACCGGGGAGGACGGACAGATCGACCCCCCGCAGGGCCGGCACCTCCACCTCGCCCAGCCGGTAGATCTTGGTGACCCCTTGGAGCTCCACCAGGGCCGTGCTCATGGCCTCCGGTACTCCACGAGCACCATCTCGAAGGTCGTGCGCCCCCGCTCCCGCACGCGCAAAAGGGGCAGGAAGTACACGGGATCGCCCAAGCTCAGGGCCACGTCGATGAGGGTCTCCGGGCGGTCCGCCGGCCGAAATTCGCCGATGAGGCAGAGAACGCCGGCGATTTCACCCTTTTCGCGCACGAAGAACTCCCCGCCGGGCAGGGCATAGCGCTCGCCCACGGCGAGGGCCTCGCGCCGGCGAACGAGGACGGAAAGGACCGAGAGGTCCAGGGCTTGGCTGCCCATGGCCTGCACAAGGAGGGGAGCGCCAAAGAAGCCGAGCGCGGAAAGCTCCGGGGCCGTGCCCTCCAGGCTGAGGCCCAGGCTCACGCGAAAGCGCCCTTCAGGAAGACCTTCCACCGCAAGACGCAGCTCCTGAGCCGGGCCAAAGCCGGTCAACACCCAGACCATCTCCGTCTTCCCCTGCGGAAAGTCCCGGATCTCCGTCTGGGCCAAGCTCAGCACGCTGAAGACCGCCAAAAGGAAGAAAACGAGGGTACGCCGCATGTTCGCCTCCAGGAGTCTTATGCTACTTCGGGAGCTCCCTCCGCTCCACAGGGACCTCAAGCCGCCCGGTCCGCCAGCGCAGAAGCCCCTGACGCATGAGGAGGTACAGGCCCAGCGCCACCTGGAGGAACTCCACAAACCGGAACAGGAGGTTGTAGGCGAAGGCGCTGGCCACGGGGATCCCCAAAAGCTTGAACACGCCGGCGCGGCCGCCGTCGGCCAAGCCTAGACCCCCGGGGGTGACCCAAAGGAAAGCCCCGATGAACGCGTTCAGGGTGAAGAAAAGCGAGAGCTGGGGGAAGGTGAAGAGGGCCTGGCGGGTGAAGTAGAAGAAAACTTGGGGCCGGATGTAGTTGAGGAAGACCGTGACGAGCTGCAGCAAAAAGGCAGCCAGGGCCTGCCCAGGACAGCGCGCAAAGACCTCGTAGATCTGGCGCTCCATCTCCGAGGCGCTCGCGGCCAGCCGAGGGAGGAACCCGCGCCAGGGGAAAAGCCGCCCCCAGGGCCCGCAGGCTCCGCGAGAGCCACTGCCGATTCCCCCATGAAGGACACCGTGCCCAAAACGAGGAGGGTCATGAGGCCGAAGCCCAACCCCATCGCCCCCTTATCCGCAAGGGACACGTTGGGCGAGATGAAGGCGAAAAACCCGCCGATGCCGGCGAAGGCGCGGAGGGAGACCCCGGCGAAGAGGCGTTCCACCATCACCGTGGCGGTGACGCGGGCCAGGCTCACCCCGGTCTCCTTGGCCACCCAGTACACGCGCACGGGCTCGCCCCCAAGGTAGGCGGAGGGCGTGAGGTAGGTCACGGCGGAGGCGGCGAGCATGGGGGCAATCACCCGCTTCCAAGGGAGGCCAATCCCTGCGCCGCGGAGAAGAAGGAGACAGCTTAGGGTCCAGCTAGGAAGGAGAGCATCACGTTGCCAAGGACGGCGAGGAACCCCCAGCCCCCCACGGCCCGGAGTTCCTCCCACACGAGTTTCGGGTTGGAAGCGTAGATGAGGCCAACAAAAAGCCCGAGACCGCCGAGGATCAGGACCAGGGAGAGCAGCCGACGCAAGCCCTTTTACCTCCCCCCAAGGAAGCGCCAAAGGAGGGCCAGGGCCGCTTCGCTTGCGGACCAGCGCACCCCTTGCCGCGAGCCCCGAAATTCGTGGCGCTCCACCTCCACCCCGCCCGGATGGGCCAGGGCAATGTACACGAGCCCCACCGGCTTTTCCGGGGTGCCACCGGTGGGACCGGCGATGCCCGTGATGGCCAGGGCCAAATCCGCCCCCAGGACCCGGCGCACCCCCTCGGCCATGGCCCGCGCGCACTCCGGGGAAACCGCGCCCTTCCCCTCCAGGATCGCGCGGGGCACGCCCAACACCGCCTCCTTCACGGCGTTGGAATAGGCGATGACCCCGCCCCGGAAGTAGTCGGAGGAGCCGGGGACCTCGGTGAGGCGCATGCCCAGAAGGCCGCCCGTGCAGGACTCGGCCACGGCAAGGGTGAGCCCCTTTTCCCGCAAAAGCTTTCCCACCTCGGCCTCAAGCAAGGTCCACCTCCAAGGCCCGGGCCAAAAGCGTACAGGTTTCCACCAAATCCCCGCGCAAAAGCACGTCCGCATAAGGATCGTAAGGAGTGGGCTCAGCATTGGCAATGATGAGCCGGGCGCCGCGGCTTGCGGCCCAGGGCACGAGCCCGGCCACGGGCCACACCGTGAGGGATGTGCCCAAAACGAAGAGGAGGTCAGCCTCCGCCACCTCCCGCTGGGCCACTTCAAAATCGGGGGTGAGGGGCTCGCCGAAGAGGACCACATCGGGTTTCACGAGGTCGCCGCAGGAGCAGCGCGCCAAGCCCGTGCGTTCCACCTCCTCCGCCACCCAACCCATGGGGTACTTGGCCCCGCAGAAAAGACAGGAAGCGGAGCGCACATGGCCGTGCACCTCGAGCACGCGCCGGGAGCCCGCGCGCTGGTGAAGGCCATCGATGTTTTGGGTGATGACGCCTTTCAGGAAGCCCCGCGCCTCCAGGGCCGCGAGAAAGCGGTGGACGGGATTGGGTTGGGCCTGGCCCATGCTCTGGAAGCGCCAAAGCCAGAAAGCGTAGAACGCTTGGGGGTTGCGGCGGAAGCCCTCGATCGTGGAGACCTCCTCGGGGTTGTGGGTGCGCCAAAGGCCCTGGGGACCACGGAAGTCGGGGATGCCCGAAGGGGTGGAGACCCCGGCTCCGGTGAGGGCCCAGGCCCTTTGCGCTTCCCGAAGAAGCCGGGCGGCCAAACGCACGGCTGAAGGTTCATAGCCCATCGCCGGAAGTCTCGGCCTCCCCTGGCCCTCGGGCAACCCCGCTTGTCCCCAAATGCGACAGGGATTATCATTCTGCTTGAGGAGCCATGGCCGGTCACTCCAAGTGGGCCAACATCAAGTACCGCAAGGAGAAGCAGGACAAGAAGCGCTCGAACCTCTTTTCCAAACTGACCCGGGAGATCATCGTCTGCGCCCGGCAGGATCCCAACCCCGAGACGAACCCCGCCTTGGCTGCGGCCATTGAACGGGCTCGGGCCGCCAACATGCCCAAAGAGAACATCGAGCGGGCCATCCAGCGGGCCGCCGGAGGCTTAGAGGGCACGAACCTCCAAGAGGTCATCTACGAGGGCTATGGTCCGGGCGGGGTGGCCATCCTCCTTCGGGCCTACACGGACAACCGCAACCGCACGGCTGCCGCGGTGCGCCACATCTTTGAAAAGCACGGAGGCAACCTGGGCGGGGAGGGAAGCGTGGCCTGGCAGTTCGAGCGCCGCGGCATCATCCAGATCAAGGCCCTGCCCAAGGACATGGATAAAGAGACCCTCATCCTTCTTGCGGTCGAGGCCGGCGCCGAGGACTTCGTGGAGGAGGACAACACCCTCACCTTCTACACCCAGCCCAAGGATCTGGCGGACGTGCGCGATGCCCTGCGCGAGAAAGGCGTGGAGATCGAGCGCGCCGTGATCGGGTTCCTCCCCAAGACCACGGTGCGGGTGGAGGGGCCGGACGCGGAAAAGCTCCTGCGCCTCCTCGATGAGCTCGACGAGGCGGAGGAGATCCAGGAGGTTGTGGCCAACTTCGACATCCCCGACGAGATCCTGGCCAAAGTGGAGGGCTCTTAGCCCCGCCAAAGCAGGGCCAAAAGCGCGAAAAGCCCGAGCACCCCGAACGTGCCGGAGGGGATGGCCAAGGGGAGCGTTTCGGCGGGTTTAAGGATCTCGTAGTGTTGCACGCCTTCGGGACCCAAGCGCACAATCCCCAGCGCTTTGCCCCGGCTTCCCGCCTGCACCACAGGCACGCCCTCGACCACGCGCGGCTCCAAGTAAACCTGATGGTCGTGCCCCAACACCACCAGGGCGGGCTTCCGCGAGAGCCTCCGCACCAAGTCAAACGCGCGGTCCGTGTTCATGTGCGCAAGGAGGACGAAGAGATCGTGGGGAGGGACGGCGGCCAGGGCCTCCTCCAGGGCAGCATAAGGCTCCTCCAGCTCCCACCCGGGCCAGATCACCGCGAGATCCCACAAAACCCCAAGGATCAAGATGCGCAGGCCCTTCCGCTCCACAAGGGCCCAGGATTGCGTGGGCAAGGGCGCCCGAAGGTTTGTGGCCAACACAGGAAACGACGTTTCCGCAAGGATCCGCCCCAGGACCCGCGGCCCAAGATACGTCTCGTGGTTGCCCAGGACCATCGCGGTGTACCCGTATTCCCCCATCCGGCGCATCGTCTCCCAGGCCTCGGCCTCGCGGGTGAGGCGATGCGTGTCCTCCCAGGCGTCGCCGCCATCCAAAACAAGATCGGCCTGGCGAAAGACGTCCCGAAACTCCGCGAGCCGCACGAGGGAGGTGTGGAGATCGGTGGTGAAGACCACGGTGAGCTCCCACCCCCACCCGCCCCCCGCGAGAAGGAGCGCTAGAAGTACAGCCCACACCATGCGAAAAGGCCTCCGGTCCGTACAAGGAGCGCCGCCCAAAGCTGACGGTGGCGCAGCCGCACGCCCAAGGCGTTCTCCGCCCCTAGGCTTCCGAACAAGGAAAGGCGGGGATCCTCGGCGATCTCCCAGCCCAGGGAGAAGCCGGATTCCGTGCGCACAAGGGCCACAAGAGCGTGGCCGGGGGCGCGGGCCAGGGCCACCCGGGGCGGCACCTCCGCCCACAGGAACCAAGGGCCGGACAAAAGCTTTGCCCGCAGGGCGCACGGAGGATTCGTGAAGCCCAAGAAGAATTGGGCCGGCCCGAGGGGGAGCGCCAACCAGGGCTGCGGGCCCAGGGCAACCCCGCCCCCTCCGCCCATGGCCAGGGGCAGGGTCCCCAACGCCCACACCCACACGCCGATCTCCACTGGCGCTCCCGCGAGGAACGCGCATTATAGGGGGAAATGCTGGAGAAGGTAAGGGAAACCCTGCGTCGCCACCGCATGGTGAGCCCGGGGGAAAGGGTGCTCGTGGCCGTCTCCGGCGGGGCGGACTCCATGGCCCTCCTCTACGGCCTTTTTTGGCTGCGCAAGGAGTTCCGTATAGAGCTGGCTATCGCCCACCTGGACCACGGGATCCGCGCGGACACCGCGGAGGACCTCAGGATCGTGCGGACCGCCGCCGCGGACCTCGGGCTTCCCCTGGCCTACGAGAGGGTCGATGCCCCAGGCTACGCCAAGGAGCACAAGCTGAACTTGGAGGAGGCGGCGCGCCGGCTACGCCGGGATTTCTTGCGCCGGGCAGCCCAGGAACTTGGGGCCCAAAAGATCGCGCTCGGCCACACCCGCACGGACCTTGCGGAGACCATTCTTCTCCATCTTCTGCGGGGGGCAGGGCCGGCCGGCCTGCGCGGCTTCCTCCCCGTGGTGGGCCCCTTCATCCGGCCCCTCATCGATGTAAGCCGCGAGGAAACCCGGGCCTTCTGCGAGGCCCACGCCATCCCCTTCCGGGACGACCCCACGAACTACGACACACGCCTCACGCGCAACGCCATCCGGCTTGAGCTCCTCCCCAAGCTCACGAAGTTCAACCCCCAGGCGGAGGAGGCGCTGGCCCGAGCCGCCGAGCTCCTTGGGCAGACCCAGGAGGTCCTGGCCTGGACGGCCCAAAAGCTCCGCGCGGAGCTTCGGCGCGAGCGCGGGCTGGATCTGGCGGGGTTGCGGGCCCTTCCCCCGCCGGTTCAGGCCCTGGTCGTGCGGGCCTTGGCCCACGAGCACGGGATCGCCCTCTACCGGAAGCACGTGGAGGCCGTGCTGCGGAGCTTAAGCCGCGGCGAGGCCGCGGAAGTCCACCTTCCCCAGGGCTTGGTGGCCCGGATCGGCGGCGGCCTCTTCGTGGTGGAAAAGGAGAGCCCGCCCCCCACGGGGACTTGGCCTCTGGCGATCCCTGGGGAGACGGAAGTGGCGGCGTTCGGCTTAGCCTTTAGGGTGGAAAGGATTGCAAGACCGGCGGAGTTGGACACGAAGGACCGGTTCGCCGTTTATGTCTCGCCCTCCCGCGTTCAGCCGCCTTTCGGCGTGCGCGCGCCCACCCGAGCCGACGTGATCCGGCCCTTCGGCCGCACCGACCTCGTGCGGGTCTGGGACCTTCTGGCCAAGGAGGGGGTGCCGCGCTGGGAACGGGCCCGCTGGCCCCTCGTGGTGGACGCCCGCGGGGTGGTGTGGGTGGTGGGCCTCCGCCTCAACGGGGAGTATGCTGTGCTCCCGGAGGACGCGGAGGTCTTGTTCCTCCGAGCTTGGAAACTATGAGCACGTTCGCCCTCTTTTTGGTGACGATCCTCCTCCTCGTGGGGATCCACGAGCTCGGCCATTTTTTGGCGGCAAGGCTCGTGCGCATCGGGGTCATCGAGTTCGCCATCGGGTTTGGGCCCACCTTGCGGGCGTGGAAGCGCGGAAAAACCCGGTATAGTCTACGTCTCTTCCCCTTAGGGGGTTACGTGCGCCTGGCCGGGGAGGGCTGGGATTCCGGGGAGTTCCCGCTGGAGGAGACTTACTACGGGCGGCCGGCCTGGGCTCGCCTCCTCGTGGCCCTGGCCGGCCCCGCGTTCAACCTCCTTTTGGCCTTCGTTCTGGCCTTCGCCGGGCTTTGGCTCATTGGGCTTCCCCGCCTGCGCGTGGCCGGCCTCGTCCCCGATAAGCCCGCGGAGAAAGTCCTCCAGGTGGGCGACACGATCTTGGCTGTGGAGGGGAAGCCCATCTGGAGCACGGACGAGGTGAGCCCCCTCATCCAAGCCCGGGCTCCGGAGCCCGTGCTCTTCCAGATCCTGCGGGACAGCGTCCCCCAGGAGGTCCAGATCACCCCGGTCTACTCCGAGGAGGATGGCCGGTACGTGGTGGGCGCCTACTTCCTGCCCCAGGTGGTGTTGGCGGAGCTCCTGGAGGTTCAGACCCTAACCCCGCTTTCCGCTTCCGGGTTCCGCAGCGGGGATCGCGTGGTGGAGGCCTGTGGAAAACCGGTGCGCTCTTACCTCGAGCTTTGGGTGGCCGTGGAGGAGGGGTGTCGCACCGTCCAGGTTTTGCGGGGCGAGGAGACCTTAACCTTGACCCTGCCGGAGAACGCGGCTCAGGCGCTTGCGGCGGGCAAGTGGCGCACCTTGCCCATGGTGTACGGAGCCATTGGGGCCGGGCGGGCTTTGGCCCTGGCGGGGCAGCAGGTCGGCCAGGCCGTGTTCTTCGTGGCCGCGGCGTTCCAGGCCCTGGTGGCCCGGCGGATTCCCGCGGGCGAGGCGGTGAGCGGCCCGGTGGGTATTGCTGCCGCCCTCGCCGAGGGCCTCGCCGCCGGACCCTTGGTCGTCCTCCTCCTCATCGCCGTGATCAGCGTGAACCTCGCCCTGTTCAACCTCCTTCCCATCCCCGCCCTGGACGGCTCGCGCCTCCTTTTCGCGCTCGTTGAGCTTCTGACCCGCCGCCGTGTCCCACCCCGGGTGGAGACCCTCGTGCACACCCTGGGCTTTGTCCTCCTCCTTGGGCTTTTGGTTCTGATCACCGCGCGGGACCTCCTTCGGCTCTTTGGATGAGGGCCACGGCCCAAGCGCCGATCCCCTCGCCGCGCCCCAGCGCCCCCATTCCCTCCGCCGTCGTGGCCTTCACCGACACCGCCGCCTCGGGCATCCCCAAGGCCTCCGCGATGGTCCGGCGCATCGCGGGAATGTAGGGGGCAAGCCTCGGTTTTTCGGCCACCACGGCCACATCCACCTGAAGCGGGCGGAAGCCCGCCCCCTCCAAAATCTCCCGCACCCGCCGGAGCAACACCACGGAGGCGATGCCGCGCCAGCGCTCCTCCGTGGGCGGGAAGTGTTGGCCGATGTCGCCCAGGGCCGCCGCGCCTAAAAGGGCATCGCAGAGGGCGTGGAGCACGACATCCGCGTCGGAATGGCCCAAAAGCCCCTGGTCGTGAGGGATGTCCACCCCGCCCAGGACGAGGCGCCGGCCCGGCGCAAAGCGGTGGAAATCAATCCCTATTCCGACGCGGAAGTCCACGGGCCGAACGCCTCCTCCGCTATTCTCCTCGCCAGGTCTGGGGGAAAGCCCCGCCGGAGGAGGAAGGAGTAAGCCCGGCGCAGGGCCACCGCGGGCGGAAGCCCTTCCCAGAGTTTTCGGCGCGCGGCCAGGGCCTGCCGCGCCAAATCCTCCTCGGAAAGCTCAGGAAGGACGGAGCGTGCGGCCTCCTCGGCGAGAGGGGCGGCCACCCCCCGGGCTTTGAGCTCCCAGGCCACCCGCCGACGCGGACAGGGCCGAGAAAGAAGGCGATCCTCGGCGTAGAGCTGGGCGAAGGCCCGGTCGTCAAGGAGCGCGGCCTCCTCCGCGCGAGTTAAAACCCTTTCCACGAGCTCCGAAGAAAAACCGCGGCGCAAAAGGCGCAAACGCAGCTCCTCACGGGCACGCGGACGGATGGAAAGGAGGCGCAACGCGTAGGCCCAGGCCCGCTCTTCCTCCGTCATTCGCCTAGGGGTTTGGGCTCGGGAATCCCGGCCTTGGCCCGGATGTCCTTGGCGATCCGCTCGGCGATGTCGGGGTGCTCCTCCAGGAACTGGGCGGCCTGGGCCAGGCCCTGACCGAGACGGATGTCGCCGTAGGAGTACCAGGCGCCGGCGCGGGTCACCACCCCCCACTCCACACCCGTGTTGAGGATGTCCCGCTCCTTCACGATCCCGCGGCCGTAGATGATGTCGAAGGTGGCCTCCCGGTAGGGCGGGGCCACTTTGCTTTTCACCACCCGCACGTGGGCCTTCATGCCCACGCGCTCGTCGCCCTCGGCGATCTTCCCCTCCGACCAGATGTTGAGGCGCACGGAGGCGTAGAACTTCAGGGCCCTTCCGCCGGTGGTGGTGGTGGCCGGGCCGAAGGGTCCGGGCTGGATGGCCGCGCGGATCTGGTTCACGAACACCGCCACCGTCTTGGACTGGGCGATGGCGGCCGCGAGCTTGCGCATGGCCTGGGACATGAGCCGGGCCTGCAAGCCCACCTGGGCCTCGCCCATCTGCCCCTGCAGCTCGGCCTCGGGCACCAACGCCGCCACGGAGTCCACCACGATCACGTCCACCGCGCCCGAGCGCACCAGAGCCTCCATGATCTCCAGGGCCTGTTCCCCCGAGCTCGGCTGGGAGAGGAGGAGCTCGTCGAGCTTCACCCCGATGGCCTTGCAGTAGCCGGGGTCGAGGGCGTGCTCGGCGTCGATGAAGGCGGCGGTGCCCCCAAGCCGTTGGGCCTCGGCCACGATGGACAGGGCCAGGGTGGTCTTGCCTGAGGCCTCGGGGCCGAAGATCTCCACGATGCGGCCGCGGGGAACCCCGCCCACGCCCAGGGCGATGTCCAGGGAGAGGGAACCGGTGGGGATGACCTCCACTTCCGCCACGGGCTTCTCGCCCAGGCGCATGATGGCGCCCTCACCGTAGCTCTTCTGGATCTGCTTGATCACGTTCTCCAGGATCTCCTGGCGCTTGGGGTTCCCGTCCTTCCTCTCCGGATTGGCCATAGAAAATCCCTCCGTTGGCTATGGTAAGGCCCGGGGGGCGGGGGCACAAGGAGCGGGAAGCACCAAGGTTTCTGGGCCAAGGAGGCGCAGGGGATGGAGCTCCCGTCCGTCGAAGGCGCAGACCAAGGCCCGGGCCGTAACGCCCGCGTCCAGGGCCGCGCAGAACGCCTGAGCAAACCAGGGGTCAAGGGTGGCGTTCGGGCCAAATCTGTCCGCGTCCGGCCGCTGCACCACGAACAACACGAGGGCGCGCTCCCCCTCTTGGGCGACGCGGGCCAGCTCCAAGAGGTGCCGGCGGCCCCGGGCCGTGGGCGCGTCGGGAAAGAGGGCCACCCCTGCCTCCACCAGCGTCACCGACTTCACCTCCACCCACAGCCGCTCCTCCCCCCGCCCAAGGAGGAAATCCGCCCGGCCCGCGCCCAACCGGGGCTCTCGGGCCACGATCCGGAAGCCCCCAAGCTCCGGCAGGGCCCCTTCCGCCAAAAACCGGGGGAACATGCGGTTGGGCAGAGTGGAATCCAGGGAAACAAGGAACGCTCCGAGGTCGGCGCCCACGGCGGTGTACGGCGTTTTGCGGCCTTTGGGGGCGGGGCGAAGGAGGATCCGGCGGCCGGGCGCTAGGACCTCCACAAGGCGCCCGGGGTTGGGAAGATGGGCCCGCACCTCCCTCCCCTCCACGGCCACAACAAGGGTGAAACGGTTGGGCCGGCTCAGGAATTCCCCCCACCGGAACTCCGCGCTCATGGCCTGCGTCCCTGCCGGGCGAGAAAGGCCGCGCTCTTCCCCGCCAAACGCCCCGTGGAGAACGCGGCCTGAAGGTTATAACCCCCGCTTTCCCCGTCGATATCGAGGATCTCCCCGGCGAAGAAAAGCCCGGGAACGAGGCGGCTCCCCATGGTCTTGGGGTCCACCTCGGCAAGGCGCACGCCGCCCCGGGTGACCATGGCCTCCTCCCAACCGCCCAGGCCCGCGACGGGAAAGGGGTGCCCCTCCGCAAGGCTTTCGGCAAGGGCCTTCCGGATCCCCCTCGAAAGCTCTGCAGCCCGAAGGTCAGGGGCGAGGCCGAGGGCGCAGACCAGCGCCCGCGCCAATCCTCGGGAAAGGCCAAGCTCGTGTAAAACCGTGGTCACGAGGCATTTCCCGCGCGCGGCCATCGCCCCCTGGAGGCGCTTCTCCGCGGCCGAGATGTCCCGAAGCATGGGAGCAAGGACCACGCGGAGCACATCCCCAGGCTCGATCTCCCGGGAGAGGTCCAGGATCGCGGGTCCGGAAAGGCCTGCGTGGGTGAAGAGGACGTCCCCTTCCTTTTGGGCCCGACGTTTCCCCGCACGAAGAAGCCGCACGCGTGTTCCTTGGAGGCTCACCCCGACACAGGAGGAAAAGGGGGCGAAAGCTTGAGGCTCCAGGCGAACGGGGACAAGGGCGGGCTTGAGGGGGGCGATGCGGTGGCCAAGGGAGGCGGCAAGGGCATAGCCATCCGGCTTGGGGTTGCGGGCCCGGCCGCCCGTGGCCAACACCACGGTGTGCCCAAGGAACGCGCGCCGGACCGTCTCCACCCGAAAGCCCTGCTCCTTGGGCCGGAGGGACAGCACCCGCGCCCCTGTCTCCAGGGTTGCGCCAAGGCGCGCAAGCTCGGAAAGAAGGGCGACGAGGGCATCCCGGGCGCATTGGGTCTGGGGAAAGATCCGGCCGTCGGGCTCGCGCACAAGGGGGAGGCCCCGCGCGGTGAAAAAGCGGATGAGGTCTTGGTTAGAGAAGGCATAAAGGGCAGGGCGCAGGAAGCGCGCGGCCTCGCCCGGCCGCTCCCCGCCGTGGTAGTGCCGCAGGAGCTCCTCGATCTCCCCGGCGTGGGTGAGGTTGCCCCGGCCTCCGCCGGACCAGGGGAGCTTTCCTCCCGGCTCCTTCTCCCGTTCCAGGACCAGGGTTTTCGCGCCCTCCTCGGCCGCGGCAAGGGCGGCCATGAGGCCCGCGGGGCCCGCGCCCACCACGATCACATCCCAAAGCCTCAAGGCTCAAGGGGCTGGAAGAAGGGCGAGGCGGGGCAGCCGGGGCAGGGGTTGCGGTAGCGGGGGCACTCGCGGCAGTCCGCGCCGCAGGGCGCCCGCTCCGCGGGGGGCTGGGAGTCCCTGGGCTCCATGCGCACAGGAAAGGCCGGGTTCTCCGTGACGTACACCGCGGCCCGCACCAACCCCAGGGTGATCTCTGGGTTCTCCGCCACGGCTTGAAGCCACCAGGCCCGTTCCTCCTCCATGTAGAAGATCCCCACAAGCATCCGACCGAAGGCGGAGAGGAAGTACACGTAGGGGCAGTCCGCGAAGACCTCGGCGATCTTCTCGGCGGCGGCCTCCGTGGGCGCCTCCCCCAAAAGGAGGTAGCACTTCTGCGCGCTCAGCGGTTCTTCCATAGCCAAAAGAGCTCCTCGAGGGCCGGCCAAAACCGCCGGGAGAAGTCCCCGAACGTTTTGGGCTCCGGCTCGTTGCGCACCGTCACATACGGTACCCGCCTTCCGGCCACCGTCAAATAGCCCGCGTCTCCCGGGGCCAGCTCCTCCCAGTCGTCCTCCCGATAGGTGCGGGCCATCTCCTCCTCGGGGACGGCATGGGTGAGGAGGCCGTCGCGGCGGTCCCGATCGTAGCGGGCCCGGTTGCGCCGCAAGGACTCCTCGTAGGAGACGGAAAGGTAGAGGATGGCCCCGTGCGCCAGCACCTGCGGAGAAAGAAGGGACAAGGCCTGCCGGTAGGCCGTGGGGCCGCCACGGGAGAACTCCAGAACCACGGTCTCCCCGGGGCGGGCCGGCGCTGCGGAAACCCGGGCGTTCAGGCGGTGGAGAAGGAAATCCCAAAGGAGGGGATCGGCCACGGCGTAGTTCTCCGCGCACCGCCGGGAGTGGAGCCTCCCCCGACCCAAAAGCTCCCACACGTCGTCCTCCACGAACTTCTCCCAAAGGATGGGGAAATCGTCGAGGACGCGAAGGGCCCCAAGGTGGTAGGCCCGCGCCCGCTCGGTGGTGGGAAGCCCTTGTAAGAACTGGATGAGCTCCGTTTTCCCCGAGGCAGGACGGCCCAGAAGCACGAGGTATGGAAGGACCTCGGAGGCGGGATGAGCGGTATAGCGCAGGCCCAAAGCCCGCACCACTGCGGCCACCACCTCCTCGGGAGGGCGGTCCACGGGAATGACCTCCACGCGATCGCCGCGCCGCGCATGCCACGCGGAGAGCCAGCCGCTCATGCGGCCCAAGACCTCGGCGGGCACGGCGTAGCGCGGGTCGGCCCGAACCTCCTGACGCAGGAGGGAGACCTCCAACGGGGCCTCAAAACGCAGGAAGAGGTCGGGCCAGAGGATCTCGGCCTCGCGGCGGGCGAAGGCCTCCAAGAAGCCCTGGTCGCCCAGGGCCGCGGAGTAGGCGGCGTGCACGCCCAGGTGGGATTCTTCAAGGACGGTGCGCCCCTCCGCTAGAGCCGCGCGGATCAGGGACTCGCGCGCAGGAAGAGCTTCCCAAAGAGCTTGGGAAAGCCTCTCCCGATCACGAAATAGGTCGAGACCCTCCCGCTCGGCCACCTCCCGTACAAGCTCGGGAAGGACGAGGAGCTCGGGGAAGTACAGGTGCAGAAGAGCGAGAACCTCGCTTTTGCCCAAAGCCGGGAGACCTTCCACGCAGGCGTACATGGCAAAAAGAAATGGGCGGAGGAGGACTTGAACCCCCGACATCTCCCCCGTGAAGGGAGCGCTCTACCTGCTGAGCTATCCGCCCGCGGTCTTCATTTTAGGGGCAAAGGAAGGGGGGCTCAACCGTCACACCGCCCACGAAAACCTTGGGCCCACCCCGCACCTTTTAAGGAAGCTCGATCCCCAAAGTTCTCAGCTCTTTCCGCATTTTTTCGCTTTCCAACCGTCGTGTCTGCGCCATCTCCGTCAATGCACGGTCGATCCTCATCACGAGCTCTTCTGCATTCAGCTCGGCAAAGGCGGCCAATTCCCAAGCGAATTCTGTGCGGACTACACCTACTTCCCGTACGACTCCCTCAACCTTAACAGGAGCCAATTCCATCCACGCGCAAGGACATTCCTCTCCCGCGATGCACCAGGAAGTGAAAACGTAGGTGTGTTGGTGAAAAGTAAGGGCCTCGGCTTGCACGGGCATCAATCGAAGCCGTCCGAGGGGCGTTTCGGCAACCGTCAGCGAACCGAAACGCACGGTAACGCCCATTCGGGTTCGGGGACCATCTTGCGCCACAGAACCTTTCGCAAAGTATGAGATCTCCGCCTCCTGCAGATCGCTCCATTCAAGGGAAAAGGGGAACTCCAAAAGGAGGGGAAGGAAGCGCGGAAAAGGATCTTCAAGAACTGGCAACAAATGGAACATGATGCGCGGCCAACACGCATAGCCCACTAAAAAGGGCGTGGTTGGCGAAAGATCAAAAGCGCCCGAGACTTCGTACAGCTTCTGCACCTCGGTCTGCCAGGGTGTGCGCACAACCCCGAGGGCCACATGAGCTTGGGCTTTCACGAATAGGATTTCCACATGGACAAGCAGAGGTTCTTCACGCTGAGGCTTTATAACCGCGTTGTATGTCCAACACCTCCCACTGACTTCGGCGGAAAAACTTTGAAAGCCCAAAAGACTCATGCACACCAAAACCGCACCAAACATCGCGCGCCTCACTCGC
>JAUQPF010000039.1 GCA_030550535.1 Candidatus Bipolaricaulota bacterium | reverse complement strand
GGGTGATTTTGACCCCAGTTGGGGTGGGGGTGAGGACCACCGTGGCCTCTGAAAGGATCCAGTAAGGGGATTGGGTACGTCAGAACGGGGTTAATTTTGACACGACGACCCTGGCCAGAACCGCGCTCCCACTGTGCAGAGGCCAAGCCTTAATTCCAAAAAACCTTTTGGTTCGCTTAGAGCCCTGCACAGCGTCCCCAAGCGTGTTTTCTCTCCCTTCCCCGAGGTCAATACGCTCTGCCACGACGTGAAACCTAAAGATCAAGCTTCCGCTCGGGACCACCCCTTTTACCCGCTTTCCGTTGCGGGGGCAAGACCATCGTCACTCCTCGCCTTCCTCCGCTTCCTCCACGCTTTTCTTTATCTCCTCGAGCCTTCTCTGGACGAGGTGATAAAGGGTTCCTTCCGAATAAGCTCCTGTCGCGGCGGGCTGGCCCGCGGGCATGCCGGAAAGGAGCTCCACCACCTCCTCCACCGTGTCACAGGCCCAAATGTGGAACTTTCCATCCCGGACGGCCTCCACCACCTCCTCGGGAAGCATGAGCTCATCCACGTTGCGCCGGGGGATGACCACCCCCTGGTCCCCGGTGAGCCCAAGCTCCTTGCACACCAGGAAGTGGCCGTAGATCTTCTCGTTCACGCCGCCCACGGGCTGGAGGTTCCCCTTCTGGTCGATGGCACCGGTCACCGCGATGCCCTGCTTGAAGGGGACGCCCGAAAGAGCGGAAAGGAGGGCGCAGAGCTCCGCGGCGGAGGCGGAGTCCCCCTCGATCCCGGAATAGGCCTGCTCCATGGCCAGGGTGGCGGAGAGGGTGAGGGGGGCTTTGACCGCGAACCTCTCGCCGAAGTAGGACTTGAGGATCATCACACCCTTCGTGTGGATCTTTCCTCCGAGCTCGGCCTCCCGCTCGATGTCCACCACCCCGGCTTTTCCCGCAAACACGTTGGCCGTGACTCGCTGGGGCCTTCCGAACGCGAAATCGCCCAAATCCACCACGGCGAGGCCGTTCACCTGGCCCACGGCCGCCCCGTCCACGCGCAGAACAAACTTGCCCCGTCGGATCCATTCCCGAACTTTCTCCGCCAGGAGGGACTGGCGGCTGCGGCCCTTTTCAATGGCCAGGCGCACGTGCTCCGCCCCCACCGCGGAGGCCCCCTGGGACTTGGCCCAAAAGCTCGCCTCCTCCACGAGGGCGGTGAGGGAGGCAAAGCGGGTGGAAAGCTTCCTTTGGTCGCCGGCGAGCTCCGCCGCGTATTCCACCACCCGCGCCACCGCCTCCGGCGTGAACGGAAGGACCTCGGGGTTCTCGAGCTCCCGGGCGCGGATGAAGCGGGCCACGGCCCAGGCGGCCTCCTCCGTCCAGGGCATCTCCGTGTCGAAGTCCGCGCGCACCGTGAAGAGCTTGCGGAAGTCCTCGTCGTAGAAGTAGAGGAGGTAGTAGAGCCAAAGAGGGCCGATGAGGATGACCTTGATCTGCAGGGGCACAGGCTCAGGGCGCAGGCCCTCGGTAGAGGCGTAGCCCAGCATCTGGGCGGGATCCTCCACCCTGATCTCCCCGGTCTTGAGGGCGATCTTCAGGGCCTCCCAGGAGAGGGGGAAGCGCAGGAGATTCAGGGCGGAGAGGACGAGGTAGCCGCCGTTGGCGCGGTGGAGGGCACCCGGCCGAATTTGAGTGAAGTCGGTGGTGACGATGCCAAACTGCACCCGCCGCTCGAGGGTGCCAAAGAGGTTGATGTAGGTGGCGTTTTCCTCCACCACCACCGGCGCGCCCCGCAGATGGCTGCGGTCCACAAGGACGTTCACCCGATAGCGCAGGTAACGGTCGGGCTCGGGAAGGGGGATGGGAAGTTGAGGTTTCCCCTTCCCCGCGAGGATGGCCTCAGCGCTGGAGACCACGTCCTCTTGCACGGCCTCCAAGAACTCCACGACCCTGGGGATCTCCGCGTATTTGGCGCGGAGCTGGGCGATCCTTGGGGCCACGAGGAAGCGGGCGGCCTCTTGCACAACCTTTCGATGCCGTTCCTGCCAGGTTTCCTCGAGTTCCCCCACCCGTTGGAAGGCCTGGCGCACAAGCTCCTGGATCTCCTCTTGGCGTTTGAGGATGGCGGCGCGCTCCTCCTCAGGCAGGGCTTGGAACTCCTCATGGGAGAAGGGGGAGCCATCGGGTTTGAGGGGGATGGTGTTGAGGCCGAAGGGCGTGCGCTGGAGGGCAAACCCCAAGGTTCGCGCCCGGCTCTCCAGCTCCCGAAACACCCCCTCCTTTTGGGCCTCCAGCTCTTCCCGTTCCTGGCGAAGCCGCGCTTTCACCTCCTCAGACTCCATCACCCGCGGGAGCTCCCGATCCAGGAACTCCACGAACCGCTCCATGTCTGCGCGGAGCTCCCGCCCTTTCCCCGGGGGAAGGAGGAGGTAGCGGGGCATGTGGGGGACAGCGAAGTTGTGGACGTAGCAAATGTCCGGGGGGACGGGCTGCCTTTGGGAGAGCTCCTCCAAAAACTGGGTGACCGCGGAGGTCTTGCCCAGCCCAGGTTCGCCGGCCACGTACACGTTGTACCGGTGCTTGGGGGCTTTGAGGCTCAACCCCACGCGCAGGGCCTCCAAGGCCCGCTCCTGCCCCACGATCCCGCTTAGAGGCTCAAGCTCCGCGGTGGTGGTGAACGTGAAAATGCGCGGATCGCAAGTGCGCCGAAGCTTCTCTGGGGGCAAACGCTCAAGCACAACATGTTATCATAGCTGGGAATGCGGCGGTTTGCTATCCTTTGGGTTTGGGCCTTTGGGCTTCTGGCCTGGGCTTTCCCCGTTTGGCTCCTTTGGACCACCCCGGAGGACCCCGCCTACCTCCAACGCGTGCCCGCGCTTTTGGCCTCCGCCAAAAGCGAGGTCCTCGTGGCCCTCTCCGACCTCAGGGCCTACCCGGATGGAGCCACCGACCCCCTCCTTCAGGCCCTGAGGAGGGCGCGGGAGCAGGGGGCCACCGTGTACGTCCTCGTGGAGCGGACAGCGAGAGCCCTGGCCCCAGAACAAAGGGAAGCGGAAAACCTTTTGAAAAGTTGGGGGATCGCCGTACGCGGGGACAACCCTGAGATCACCTTACACGCCAAGTTCCTCGTGATCGACGGGCGGTTCGTGGTGGTGGGCTCCACCCATTGGACGAAGACCGCCCTCACCCGCAGCGTCCAGGTGGACCTCGTCCTTGACTGTCCTGAGCTGGCAAGCATCTTCCGCGCGTTCTTTTTCCTTCTCTGGGAGGGGCGGAAGGCCCAAGCCAAACTGCCCGAGGGGCCCTGGCCCATGCCGGCCCTCCTTCCCCTTTTGGACCTCCCTGATTCCCTGCTGCACGCTCAAGTCCTCAGCCGCCTCCTGGGCCAAGCCCAGCGGGAGGTCCAGCTCTTGGCCTACCAGGTCGTGTACTACCCGCAGTACCCCGACAGCCCTTCCACCAAGCTCCTGGCCCTGCTCGCGCAAGGGGCCGCCCGCGGCTGGAGAGTCCGCGTGCTTTTGGAAGGCGGCGAAGGGATCGCGAGGGTGGCGGAGAGCAACCGGCTGGCCGCGGCCTGGCTTTGGACCCAAGGCGCGGAGGTGCGCCTCGATCCCGCGGGGGTCACCCTGCATGCCAATGTCGTGTTGATCGATGGCCAGCACATCCTGGTGACCTCGGCCAACTGGAACTACGCGAGCCTGGCGAAGAACGTGGAGGCCGGGGTGCTGCTTTTGGGCGCACCCGAACTTGCTGGGCTTTTGGCCCAGAGGTTCCAAGAGCTTTGGGCACGGAGCCGGCCGCTTCCCTAAGGCTGGAAGAACCCGGCGATGGGCACCTCCACCCGCCTTCCCTCCACGTAGCCGCTCACAAGCCCGCTCAACTGGAACGTGCTTCCCGCTGGGGGATAGAGACGGTAACTGAACACCAGGGTCATCCCGGGATCGAGGACAAGGGGCCAGATGACCTCCAGCTTTTCCGCGCGCCGCCAGAACGCCCCGCCGTCAGCTACCACCTCCAGGGCGAACCCCTTGGGGATCTCCTCCACGAACCCGGGGGCGATCACGGGGACCTTGCTTTGGACCGCGACCTGCACGAGGAGCGTGGTGCCTTCGGGCACCAGCGTGCGCACCGCGCCCAGGTAAGGGTCGGCCACGATCGCCGCGGCCAAAAGCTCCGTGCGGCCAGCAGCCACGACCTCCACCCGCACCACCCTCAGGCCCGCAGGGACGCTTACAGTAGCGTGGGGCTCCAGGGTGCTCAGCTCAAAGCGGCCGTCGCCGTCGAGGTCCCAACGGAAGGACGCACCCGCGGGTGCCCGCCCTACGGTCAGGGTCACGGTCTCCCCCGGTCGAGGGGTGAAAGAAGAGCACTGCAGCGTGGCTCCCAAAGCCCAAAAGCCAAGAAAAACCCACAAAAGGCATGCGCGCATGGCTTTCCCTCCTTCCGCGAAAGAGGTGAGGGGCAGCGGGAGGGGAACCCCCGCTGCCCCAGGAAGATCAGCCTGCTTGTGGCTCACCGGCCGGCGCACAAGGACGGCGGCTGACCCGGAAGCGGCTCGCAGATGGGCGTTCCCGTGAGCCAGTAGGCGATAATCGTCTTGATGAGCTCGAAGTCCACCACGCCCGGGGCGCAGGTGCGCGGCACGCGCGCCCCCTCCAGCCAGAAGGCGATGGCCCGCTGCACTTGCGGGAACGTGATCTTGTCGGAGAGCCTGAGGTCAATGGTGTCCCGGGTCACGTCCCACTTGGCGATGGCGGTGAGCACCTGGAGACAGTCCGCGAGCTCGACCTTGCTCTGCCCGCTCACCTCGATCTCCAGACAGGGGAGGCCGGTGTGCACCTTGCCCACCACGGTCTGGAAGTCTCGCTCCGGGCAGGGGCCGGGCCGCGGCGGCCGCACTTCGAGGGTGGGCGGCACGGTGACCTCGTAGATGATGGTCTTGGGCCGGCCGGGCCGGAGCACGTCCAAAAGCACCCACTGGTTCAACCCTGGTTTATAGATGAAACCGTCGTTCTGAATAGGGGTGACCTTCCAGCCCACCGGCAGGTCCTCGTCCAAACCCACGCCGATCACATCGCGATCCGTCCAGATCTCCACCTTCACCGTGAACTTGTTGCCGATGGCGTTGCCCATGTTGTCATAAAAGCCTAGGACCACGCCCTCGCAGGGGATGGGCGCAAGGATGGTGCGCTTGGCCCGCACGTTGGCCGCCGGATACGCGGGCAAGGGCTCGTCCACCGGAGTGCAGGAGTAGGCGTAGGCCGCGATGAGCATGAGCTTCTCCAGATCCAAGCGCTCCCCGCACGTGCCGGGAAGGGGCTGATCCGTGCGCCAAAGCTCGCCCACCCGGGCCACCTGGTCCACGGTGATCGTCTCGGACAACCGGAGGTCGATGCGATCCGGCTCGCCCGGCCGATCCGCGGGGATGAGGTGGGCCACGGCCTCCAAGATGGAAAGGCAATCGTTGACCATAAGGCAACTCTCCCCGCCCACCTCGAGCACGAGGTCCGGCACCTTGGCCTGGAACACGCCGGTGATGCAGAACTGCTGAGGCAGGCGCAGAGCAGCCATCTGGTCGCTCGGCGGAACCTTAAGGTCGTAGACGATGACCCGCTGGGTGCCCGCGCGGATGGGCTCCATGAACACCCACTGCACCGTGGGCCGCTTGAAGATGGCCCCAGCGTTCTGGATGGGGATGACCTCCCAGTTGGCCGGGGGATCCTCGTCCAGACCCGCGCCGATCAGGTCCTGATCGGTTTTGATTGTCACGGTCACCCGGAACGTGGACCCTGGAAGGGCCGTGGTGGTGGAGATCTCTCGGATCACCTCCACGGTGATGGGCGAAACGTAAAGCGGGGTGGTGAAGGTCGTGGACATGCCGGTGTTGTCCACCACGGTGAGCCGCACGGTGAAGGTGCCGCCCGCGGGGTAGGTATAGCGCACCTTGGCCTCGGTGGAGACGAGATCCACTTTCCCGTCGCCGTCGAAGTCCCACTCGTACCTAACGATGGTTCCGTCGGGGTCGTAGCTTCCGGAGGCATCGAACAGGACCTCCTGGCGGGCACGGGGCGCGGCGGGACTCACCACGAGCTTGGCCACCGGCGGCTGGTTCCGCATCCCCTTGATTTCAATGGGGTCGATGGTGTTCAGCTCCACCCGGGTGGGACGCGCCAGATCACCGTGCAGGAACACGAGGCGCTGCACCCCCACCAGGGCCTCGGGGACCACGGTGACCGCAAACTCCTCCCCCAAGGGTCCCAACACCCCGCCGTCGGTACGACCCTCCGTCCATTCCCAGTACACCTGATAGTCCCCGTTCACCCGCGTGTAGGTGTCCCGCATCTCCGGGAAGAAGAGGGCAAGGAACGGAATGGGGTCATCGTCCCGGACCACGAAATCCGCGCCGATGGGGAGGTTCCGCAGAGTGAACCGGGCGTTCCCGCCCGTTCCGGCCTCGGCCTTCCCCAGGATGAAGAAGAGGAAGAGCTGGCCGGTGGGCTCCCGGTAAAGGAAGAGGACCGCGGTGTTGGCCTCGCCAAGTGGGTTGCGGCTGCGGGACTGGCCGGAGTCGTAGTCGTAGAAGTTTGTGGCCGGCTGGGTCCCCACAAACGGGGTGACCGCCACCTTGGTCGTCCCTTGCACGACCTCGAAGTACCCCTGGGCCAAGAGGGGCACGGCCCAGAGCAGGGCCACCGCCAAAGACAGGCTGATCTTCCGTATCATCCTTCCCTCCTTGATCCCACACATAACCCCTTGTGCCCCGCTGTGTCGAGCTTGGGCCTAGGGTAGCGAGGGAGGAGGAGCGGGAGGAAGACCCTGGGGGTCACCCCAGCCGCCCTTTGTCCGCGGCCGGGGTGACCCACGTCCGTTTCTAGAGGGAAAGGGGAAGGGGGTTCTGGGCCTGGTGGGGGTGCTCCGGCCCCGGATACACCTTGAGCTTGCGCAGCATCCGCCGCCCCAGCTCGTTCTTGGGGAGCATCCGCCGCACCGCCAGCTTCAGGGGAAGCTCCGGATGCTTGGCCAGAAGCTCCCGGTACGGGATCTCCTTGAGGTTTCCAATGTACCCAGAGTGCCGATAATAAACCTTCGTCTCCTCCTTGTTCCCCGTGAGCTTGATCTTGGCCGCGTTGATCACCACCACGTAGTCCCCCACGTCGAAGTGCGGGGTGTAGGTGGGCTTGTGCTTGCCCTGCAGAATCTTGGCGATCTTGGAGGCCAAGCGGCCCAGGGGCTGGTCCGTGGCGTCCACCACGTACCAGCGGCGCTCGAACGTTCGGCCCGCGTCCTCCTTCTTGGCCATGTACGTCTTCTGTTTGGCAAGCATGGCCTTGGGAAGCGGAGATTTGGGCATGGTTTCCTCCTTACGCTCAAGTATACCCCACAATCTCGGCGCGCACGATCACGTCCTCGGCGCGCGGGCCCGTGCCCACCAGGGCCACCGGCACCCCCAACCCCTCCTCCACGAACCGCACGTAGCGCTGCGCCTCCTTGGGAAGCTCGGAAAACTCCCGCAGGCCCGTGAGGGGTTCCCGCCAGCCCGGCAGGGTCTCGTACACCGGCTCGGCGGAGAAGAGCTCCTCTGCGGAGGCCGGGAAAGTTTCGCGACGCGCGCCGCCCACCCGGTAGGCCACGGCCACCTTGACCTCGGGAAACCCCGAGAGCACATCGAGCTTGGTGAGGGCAAGGTGGGTGAAACCGTTCACGGCCTGGGCGTAGCGGAGGGCCACGAGGTCCAGCCAGCCGCAGCGCCGCGGCCTCCCCGTGGTGGCCCCGTACTCCCGGCCGGCCTCCCGCAGCCTCTCCCCCAAGGGGCCACGCTCCTCCGTGGGGAGGGGGCCCGCGCCCACCCGCGTGGTGTAGGCCTTGGCCACCCCCACCACGGCCACGAACTCCGGCCAAACCCCTGTTCCCCAGGGAACGCCATGCACCGTGGTGTGGGAGGAGGTCACGTAAGGGTAGGTCCCCCAGTCCAGGTCAAGGAGCGTGCCCTGGGCCCCTTCGAACACCGCTTTTTTTCCCGCGCGGAGGGCCTGGACCAGGACGGCCCGAGCATCCCCAATGAAGGGGGCGAACCTGTCCCTAAGACGCAGAAGCTCGCCAAGGACCTCGGAAGCCCTGTCCACACCCGCTGCCCGGAGCCGTTCCTCCGCGTATTCCAGGTGAAAGAGATCGAGGAGCCGCAGGCCCTTGCGGGCCGCGCGATCCGCATAAGCCGGGCCAATCCCCTTTTTCGTGGTGCCCAACCGCGCGGCCGCGCCCTCCCGCTCCTCCCGCTCCCGGTGATGGGGCAGGATGAGGTGTGCCCGCTCGGAGAGGAGGAGCCTGGGCTGAGGACGGCCTTGCCGCGCCAGCTCCTCTAGCTCCTCCTCCAGGGCCCAGAGGTCCAGGACCATGCCGTGGGCGAGGATCCCCAGGCAATGGGGGTAGAGGGCGCCGGCGGGCACCTGGTGAAGCCGGGCCTCGCCGTAGGCGTCCACCACGGTGTGGCCGGCGTTGGGGCCCCCGTTGAAGCGCACACAGATCTCGGCCTTCTGGGAGAGAAAATGCACGATCTTTCCCTTGGCCTCGTCGCCCCACTGCGCGCCGATCACGGCCAGGGCGGTCATCCGCCCCTCCTCACCCGCTTGAGCCACACCCGGCCCGTCTTCTCGTGGACCTCCAGGTCCGCCACATGCTCAGCCTCCGCCACCTCGCCGGGGATGAGCTCCACCGCCAGGACCTCCTCCTTGATCTTCTCGGGGAAGCGCGCAAACACCGCAGAAAGCGCGCCTTCATAGCCCACGATAATGCGGTCGGTGACCTCAAAGCCGGCCTCTTTACGGAGAAGCTGAAGCCGATGAACAAGCTCCCGCAGATCCCCCAAAGCGCGCAGCTCCTCATCCAACCGAGTGTCTAGGGCCACGGCCCCGGTCACGTCCTCCTCCACCACGAACCCCGGAGCCGGCTCCCAGCTCACCTGAACCTCGTCGCTCCGAACGGCCACGGTCTCCCCATCCACCCGAAGCTCGGCCTGGCCCTTTTCCAAAAGGAGCTGGGCCCATTGGGGGTCGGCCTCGCGCAGGAGCCGTCCCACCGCTTGGGCTTTGGCGCCCAAGCGCGGCCCCAGCCGCCGGAAATCCGGGACAAGCCGGGGAACCCGCGCTGGGGAGAGATCCGCCACCAACCGCAATTCCTGCACGTTGAGCTCCTCTTTGGCCAGGGCCCAAAGCTCCGCGGGGATGGCCGCGTCCTCGGGCTTTTCCTGCACAAGAAGGAGGCGCAGGGGCTGGCGCACCTTGATCTTGGCGCGGTTGCGCGCGGCCAGGCCCAGCTCCACCACCTCCCGCACCCGCTCCATCTGCCCCTCCAGGACGGGATCGCGGAAGAGGGGCGCCGGCCAATCCGCAAGGTGCACAGACTCCGGATCCTCCTCGGTCCGGAGGTTTCGCCACATGGCCTCCGCCAAAAACGGCACGAAGGGCGCAAGAAGAAGGCTCAGGGTTCGGAGAGCTGCGTACAGGGTGTGGTAGGCGGCGAGCTTGTCCGTGCCCAGCCCCTCGGCCCAAAAGCGCGGCCGGGAGGCCCGGATGTACCAGTTGGAGAGATCGTCGACAAAGTCCACAAGCTCGCGGGCCGCCCGCACCACATCGTAGGCATCCAGGGCCTGGGTCACCACCTCCACCGCGCGGGAGAGCCGCGAGCCCAGCCAGCGGTCCAGGGCGGGCCGCTCCTCCCAGGGGACAACGCCCTCCTTAGGATTGAATCCGTCGATCGCCGCATAGAGGGCGAAGAAGTCATGGCAGTTGCGGACGGTCTCAAGGAACCCGAAGCGCGCTGCTTTCACCCCGTCCACAGAGAGGCGGCGCTCCGTCCACGGCGCGGACTCGGAAAGAAGATACCAGCGGATGGCGTCAGCCCCGTGCTCGTCGGCCAAGGGCAGAGGATCGATCACGTTCCCCCGGGACTTGCTCATCTTCTGGCCTTGGGCGTCCAGGCCCAACCCGGTCACGAGCACCCGGCGGTACGGCGTACGCCCGTGCACGAGGACCCCCGTCACAAGGAGGGTGTAGAACCAGCCCCGGGTCTGATCGAGCCCTTCGCAGATGAAGTCCGCGGGGTAGCTCTCCCGGAAAAGCGCGGCGTTCTCGAAGGGGTAGTGCCACTGGGCGGTGTGCATGGAGCCGGAGTCGAACCAGGTGTCGAGGACGTAGGGTTCGCGCCGCATCCTTCCCCCACAGGGGCAGCGCAGCTCCACCTGGTCCACATAGGGTCGGTGGAGCTCCACCCGACGCGCAAAGTCCGGATCCACGGCCTTGGCCACGAGTTCCTCCCGTGAGCCCACCACCTCCATGCGACCGCAGGAGGAGCAGGTCCACACGGGGAGGGGCGTGCCCCAGTAGCGCTCGCGGGAAAGGGCCCAGTCCCGCATGGATTCCAAAAAATCGGCGAAGCGGCCCCGCCCCACGTGCTCCGGGTGCCAGGTGATCCCCGCGTTCTCCGCGATGATCCGCTCCTTCTCCCGGGTGGTGGCGATGAACCAAGAGTCCATGGCGTAGTAGAGGAGGGGGGTATCGCAGCGCCAGCAGAAGGGGTAGTCGTGCTCGTAGGTCTCGGCGCGGAAGAGCCGGCCCCGTTGGCGCAGGTCCTCGATGATCTTGGGATCCGCCTCTTTCACAAAGAGACCCGTAGCGAGGGGAAACTCCGGGGTGAACCGGCCGGCCCGGTCCACCGGCTGGAGGAAGGGAAGGTTCTCCGCCTTCCCCAGCGCGTAGTCCTCCTCACCGAAGGCGGGGGCGATGTGGACGATCCCCGTTCCCTCCTCCATGGACACGAAGTCCCCGGCCACCACGCGGTAGGCCCCATCCCCGGCCAAGGGGTAAAGGGGAAGGTACCGCTTCCCCAAGAGTTCCCGGCCCGGGAACTCCCGGAGGACCTGCGCTTCTTCCCCGAGCACATCGCGCAGGCGAGGCTTGGCCAAAACGAGCCGCTCCCCGCGGAAGAGGGCCTCCACGTAGGGGGCTTCGGGAGCCACGGCCAGGGCCACGTTGGCCGGAAGGGTCCAGGGGGTCGTGGTCCAAACGAGGAGCGAAAGGGAAGGATCGTCGGCAAGCGGCATGCGCACGAAAACGGAGGGGTCGGCGACCCGACGGTACCCCTGCGCCACCTCGTGGGAGGAAAGGGAAGTTCCACAGCGCGGGCAGTAGGGCAGGATCTTGTGGCCCTTGTAGAGGAGCCCCCTCTTGTGAATCTCCTTGAGCATCCACCACAGGCTCTCGATGTAGGCATCGGTGTAGGTGATGTAGGGGTGCGCAAGGTCGATCCAGAAGCCCAGGCGCACGATCATCTTCTCCCATTCGCGGATGTAGCGGTCGACGGAGGCCCGGCAGGCCTGCACGAACTTCTCCACCCCAAGCCTTTCGATCTCGGCCTTGGTGGAGATCCCCAGCTCCTTTTCCACCTCGAGCTCCACGGGGAGGCCGTGGCAGTCCCAACCGGCCTTGCGAGGGACGTAGTAACCCCGCATGGTCTTGTAGCGAGGAAAAAGGTCCTTGTACACGCGGGCCAAAAGGTGGGCGAAATGGGGGCGGCCGTTGGCCGTGGGCGGCCCCTCGAAGAACACAAAGCGCTCCCGTCCTGCTCGCCCCTCCACGGAGCGTTCAAAGACCCGGCGCTCCTCCCAGAACCTCAGGATCTGTTCCTCCCGCCGCTTGGGATCGCTTTCCAATTTGCGAAAACTCATGCCCTCCTCCTTCGGAACCTTTCGCCAGGGGACACGAAACGGATGCGCGAGAACGGGCTCAGCCCTGCCCCTTGCGGGGCAGGATGATGCGGCGGGAACTCATGCGGACGCGCATGGCCCACGATTATACCTCACAGGGTATGCACGGGCTTTCCCAGGATCTGCCAGGCCGCTTCCCAGATGCCCTCCGGAAACGTGGGGTGGGCGTGGATCACGCGGACGAGGTCCTCGGCCTTGATCCCCAGGGTCACGGCCAGGCCCACCTCGCCCAAGAGCTCGGCGGCCTGGGCCCCCACGATCTCCGCGCCCACCACCTTCCCCTCGCCGTCCACGGCCAGGCCCACGTAGCCCTCGGGCTCGCCCTCGCTCACCGCCCGGCCCAGCGCCCCCAACGGAAAACGGGCCACCTTGAGGCCCGGCGTATCCAAAGAAGCCCCCACCAGGGCCACCTCGGGCTGGGTGAACACCGCCTGGGGAACGGGCGCGGAGGAGGGCGGGGGAAGGGGGTGTCCGCGCAGCTCCGCCGCCAGGACCTCCGCGACCTCCAAGCCCTCGTGGGAGGCCTTGTGCGCCAGAAGGGCCCCGCCGCGCACGTCCCCAATGGCATAAATACCAGGGCCCGCGCGGAAATATTCGTCCGTGCGGACAAAACCCTTCTCCATGGCCACGCCTAACTCCGCGAGGCCCAGGCCCGCCGAGCACGGCCGCCGCCCCACCGCCACCAGGATCGCCTCCACCTCGACTTCCTCCTCGCCTTTCTCCGTGCGCACAAGGAGGCCGGAGGGGGTGAGCCCGACGGCGGCGGTGTTGAGGCGCACCTCGATCCCCTGTGCCCGCAGGGCCTGGCGCAGCACGGCCTCCCCTCGGCGGGAGAGCCCAAGTCCCGGCAAGAGCGTGCCCATCATCTCCACCACGGTCACATGGGACCCCAGCCGGCGATAGATCGTGGCCAGCTCCAGCCCCACCACCCCCCCGCCGACCACGGCCAATCTTTCCGGAACGCTGGGCAGCGCCAGGGCATGGTCCGAGGACCACACCCGCTCCCCATCGAAGGGGAGGAAAGGAAGCTCCAGGGGCAGGGAGCCCGTAGCCAGGACCACGGCCTTGGCCTTTAGAACCTGACCCTCCTCCCCTTGCACCTCCACGATGCCCGGCCCGCGCAGGACCGCCAGGCCCCGCAGGACCTCCACCCGCGCGCCATAAAGGAGGCGCCCCACGCCCTCCCGCAGCTTCCCCACCACTTCCGCAAGGAAGGCGCGCAACCGCCCAAGGTCTACCCTTGCCTCCAGAGAAATCCCCATGTGTTCGTAAAGGGCACGTTTTCCCAACGGGGAGGTCGCGGCGTACAGGGCCTTGGTCGGGATGCAGCCGCGATTGAGGCAGGTGCCGCCCAGGGCCTCCCTCTCCACGAGGACGGTGTCGATCCCAAGTTGTCCAAGCCGACGGGCCGCCACATACCCCGCCGGCCCCCCACCGATCACCACCACGTCCACCGTGCGCATGGCCTTGGAGTGTACCTGGTCCTCCCTCCCCATGGACGCTATTCTTTGGTGGAGGTCAAGATGCGAAGGTTTGGGCATTGGCTGGCCCTGACCCTGGGGGGCGCGCTTTTGGTGGGGTGTTTCCCGGCGGAGCCCGGCCTTAGGGCGGTGATTCGCACCCATCCTGACCCTGCCCGCGGGCCGTACCCCCTCACCGTGGAGTTCGACGGAAGCGCCTCCACAGGCCCGGTGGAGCAATGGATCTGGACGATCTTTCGAGAAAACGAGGAAAACCCTCTTCAGGTGCTTTCGGGCAAGCGGGTAAGCTACACCTTTGCCGAGCGCGGCCGCTACCGCGTGTACCTGGAGGTGCGGGCCGGCTCGGCCTTCGCCCAGGCCCAGGCGGAGGTGGACGTGCGCTCCCAACCCCCGGTGGCCGCGTTCCTCGCTACCCCCACCTACGTCCAAGAGGGCCAGCTTGTGGAGTTCAACGCCCGCAATTCCCGGGACGAAGACGGACGCGTGGTCCGCTACCTCTGGGATTTCGGCGACGGAAGCTGGGCGGAGACTTCGGACCCCGAGACCACCCACCGTTACAGCAAGGCCGGCACCTACGAGGTTCGGCTGGTGGTGGAGGACGACTACGGTGACCTTTCCCCGCCCGCAACCCTTAAGATCACTGTGTATCCCAAGGGCTGTGGAAGCTGCGGCTGAGCTTTGGGTTCCTGACCTCATTGGGGTCCTGCGCGATTTGGTGCACCAGATCCCGCCTGGGCGGGTCAGCACCTACCGGGCCTTGGCCGAGGCCCTGGGCGACCCGGAGGCCGTGCGCTTCGTGGCCGCGTTCTTGGCGAGCGAGGAGGCCAAGGATTGGCCGGTCCACCGCGTGGTCCACAGCTCCGGCGCGGTGGGCCGTCCGTTCGGGGAGGACACCTCCTGGGCCGCGGCCCGGCTCCAAGCGGAGGGGGTGAAGGTGGTTGGCGACCGGGTGGAGCCCCTTCTGCGCTACTTCTTCGGGGCCTTCCGCACCGATCGCCCCCTGGCCCGCCTCCAAGAGGAGCAAAAAGGCATCGGAAAGAAAGCGAAGCTTGAGCCCCTTCCCAAGCCCGAAAGGATTGGGGCAGTGGACGTGGCCTACCGCGGCGAGCTGGCCTTTGCCGCCTACGTCCTGGCCGGCCCGGATGGGGACCCCCTCGACTACCTCGTGGCCCACGCCCCTGCCCGCTTCCCCTACATCCGCACCTACCTCTCCTACCGCGAGCTTCCTGCGTACCTCGCGGTGCTTCGGGAGGCCCAAGAAAAGGGGATGTGGCCGGACGCCCTTTTGGTGGACGGGAACGGCATCCTTCACCCCCGCCGCGCCGGGATCGCCACCCATCTGGGGGTGCTTTTGGACCTCCCCACCGTGGGCGTGGCCAAGGGGCACCTCTGCGGCGACGTGAACACCGAGGGGATGACGATCGGGGAGTGGCGGCCCGTTCTTTTGGGCGAGGAGGTGGCAGGCGCAGCCCTCCGCACCGGCCGCAACCGCACGCTCTTCGTATCCCCCGGCCATCGCGCCGACCTCCCCTCGAGCCTGGATCTTGTGACCTTCCTCACCCGTAACGAGGAGCTCCCCCCACCCCTGCGCTTCGCCCACGAGCTGGCCACCGAGGCCAGCCGGGCATGACCGCGCCCTGCCCCCTCTGCGGGAAGGAGAAGCTCCTCACCAAAGCCGTGGGGGTCTGCGCCGAGTGCCTACGGAACCATGCGGAGGAGGCCAAACCCTTCGTGGAGCGGGCGCGCCTCCGCTCCCGTCGGCTCTTCCGCCTTCCGGGGGCTCCCCCTAAGGCGCCCGAAGGGAAGCCCTGCGGGATCTGTGTGCACGAGTGCCGCATTCCCGAGGGTGGGGTGGGCTTCTGCGCCCTTCCCTGGGGCGACCGCCTGGAGGCCAGGGTGAGCTGGTACCACGATCCCCTGCCCACGAACTGCGTGGCGGACTTCGTGTGCCCGGGAGGGACAGGCGCGGGCTACCCCCGTTACGCCCATAAATGCGGGCCGGAGTACGGCTACAAGAACCTCGCTGTGTTCTACGAGGCCTGCTCCTTCGACTGTCTTTACTGTCAGAACTGGCACTACCGGGTGGATGGGCCGCGGCGGGAGCCGGTGGGGCCGGAGGCCCTCGTCCAGGCCGTGGACGCCCGCACTTCCTGCATCTGCTTCTTCGGCGGGGACCCCACGCCCCAGCTTCCCCATGCCCTGCGCGCAGCGGAGCTCGCCCTGGAGGCAAACCCCCAAAGGATCCTGCGCATCTGCTTTGAGACGAACGGCAGCATGAGCCGAAGCCTTCTCGCCCACGCGGTGGAGTTGGCCCTGGCCTCCGGCGGGGTGATCAAGTTCGACCTCAAGGCCTGGAATCCCCTGGTGCACTACGCCCTCACCGGCGCCCCCAACGACCGGACTTTGGAGAACTTCGCCTGGGTGGCGGAGAAGTTTCTCCTTCGCCCGGAGGTGCCCCTCCTGGTGGCCAGTATCCTGCTTGTTCCGGGCTACGTGGACGTGGCGGAAGTAGGGCCCTTGGCGCGCTTCATCGCGGACCTGAACCCCCAAATCCCTCTTAGCCTTCTCGCCTTCCACCCCAACTGCCTCATGGACGATCTTCCTTGTACTTCGCGGGCCCATATGGAGCGCTGTGTGCGCGCCGCAAAGGAAGCAGGGCTTGCGCACGTGCACGCGGGGAATCCCCATCTCCTCTGGCCTGGGGATTACGAGGGATGAGGATCATCGGGCTTGCGGGGCCAGCGGGCACAGGGAAGTCCACGGTGGCGCGGATGCTCGCCCGACGCGCAGGCTTCGCCCACGTGGACTGCGACGCCCTGGCCTGGGAGGCCTACCGTCCCGGCGGCCCCGCTTACCTCCCCCTTCTCGCCCGCTTCGGCCAAGGAATCCTCAACCCCGACGGCACGGTGGATCGGGGAAAGCTCGGGTCGCTGGTTTTCTCCGATCCTCAGGCCCGCAGGGATCTGGAGGACTTCGTGCACCCTTGGGTCATGGCGGCCCTGCGGGAGAAGGCCGCGGAGGCCCAAAAGAGGGGCGTGCGCTACCTCCTCGTGGAAGGGGCGCTCCTCCTGCATTCGCCCCACGTGGACCGCAACTTCTTTGACCTCTTCCTTTGGTTTTCTGTACCGGAGGAGGAGCGGCGCAGGCGTCTGCGCGCCGCCGGACTGCCCGAACAGGTCATTGAACAAAGGCTTGCGGCCCAGGCGGAGCTCGTGCCCCCGCTTCTTCCCAACCTCCTTGTGGTGGATGGGCAAGGCCCTCCGGCGGACGTGGCCCGCCGTGTGCTTGCGGCCCTCACCGCCTATTTCGAAAAGGAACCTACGAGTTCCTGAACCAGGGCGAGGTCGGAGAAGGGCACGGCCCCCCGGGCCAGGATCTGGCGGCGCTCGTGCCCCTTTCCCGCGACAAGAACGACGTCGCCCGGCCGGGCCTGCTCCAAGGCGAACCGGATGGCCTCCGCCCGATCCAGGATGACCGTGAAGAGGCCGCCCACGGCGCACACCCCTTGGGCCACCTCCTCCGCGATCCGCCGGGGATCCTCCGTTTTGGGGTTGTCGGCGGTGATCACCACAAGGTCCGCAATCTGCCCGGCGATCCGCCCCATGAGGGCGCGCTTGCCGCGGTCCGCCTCGCCCGGGCAGCCGAAGACCACGAGGAGCCGCCGGGCCCGGGGCCGCAGCTCCCCAAGCATCCGGGCCAGGGCCTCCGGGTTATGGGCGAAGTCCACCACCGCTTCCGCCCCGTGGGAGAGGCGGAAACGCACAAAGCGCCCAGGCGGCAGGGTGAGGGTCGAGAGCCGTTCCCGAAGCTCCGGCCAACCGACCCCGAGGGACCAGGCCACGCCCAGCGCGGCGAGAGCGTTCTCCACGTTGTGGAGACCCTGGACTGGCAGGAAGGTTTCCCTGGGGCCAAACGGCCCGTCCACAAGGAGGTGGGTCCCTCCCTTTTCCTCCCGCAAGCGGAGGGCCCGGAGGTCCCCGCGCCCAAGGCCGTAGGTGAGGAGACGGACTTTGGGCGCGGCCGCACGCACGGCCTCCACCGGCGCCCGCACGTTCACCACCGCCACCGCCCCCTCCGGAAGCATGCGGAAGAGCCGAAGTTTCGCGTCCAAATAAGCCTCAAGCGTTCCGTGGAAGTCCAGGTGGTCGCGGGCAAAGCTCGTGAACACGGCGGCCCGGAAGTGCACGCCGTCCACGCGATGTTGAGCAAGCCCGATGGAGGAGGCTTCAAAGGCAAGGAACTTTTGGCCCTGGCGCACGGCCTCCGCCGCAATCCGCTGGAGATCCGGAGCCTCCGGCGTGGTGACGCAGGAGAGGCCCTCCTCCTCCACGCGCACGGTGGTGATCGTCTCGCAAGCGGGAAGGAGCTGGCCCAGGAAGTGAACCACCGTGGTCTTCCCGTTCGTGCCGGTAACGCCGATGGTGGAAAGCTTCCTTGTGGGGTGGCCGTAGAAGGCGCAGGCGGCCTGGGCCAGGGCGGTGCGGGCGTTGGGCACAAGGATCACGGGGACGGGAAGCCCCGGTAAGGGCCGCTCGGCCACCACGGCCACTGCCCCCCGCCGCACGGCCTCCGCGGCGAAGGCATGCCCGTCGTATTTGCTCCCCGGAAGGGCAAAAAAGAGGTCGCCGGGCCGGACCTTGCGGGAATCCCAGGCCAACCCTTCCACCCACACCCGCGGGAGGCCCTCGGCCAAGGAAAGCTCGTCGAGGTAGGGCACGAAGGGCAAGGGTAAGGAGGGAGGGTCGGAGGGAAGGGGACAGAGGGAACGCGTTCGCCGGCCGTTTGGCGGGGTTACTTCGTGTGCTTGTCGGCGACCACGGAGGCCGCGTAGGCCTCAGGTTTAGTGCGCACAAAGAACCCGCTTCCCCGGATCATGCCCACCACTTCCTCCACGAGGTCGCGGGTGCGGCCGCCGCGGCCGATGTCCACGTGGATCTCCAGGCGGCAGTCGAAGACCCCCCGCTCCCGAAAGGCCTCGATGAGAGCCTGGGCCGTCTCGTAGGAGAGGAGGGCCTCCCGCCAGATCCGGTCCCGTAAACTCTTGGGCTTGCGCTCCACCACCCGGCGCCAGAAGTACCGGCCGCCCCGGCCCACCCGGTGCACCACGATGGCCGTCACGTACTCCGCCTCCCCGTAGTAGGTCTGGGAGTCCGTTCCCACCACTATGGA
>JAUQPF010000007.1 GCA_030550535.1 Candidatus Bipolaricaulota bacterium | reverse complement strand
GCCACCGAGGGCCCGAGGTTCGTGACGACCAAGGTGTAGGTGAGGGTGGTTCCAGCGACCACCGGATCGGGTGAATCGCTCTTGGTGATCGAAACGTCTGCTCCGCAAGTTGGGGCCACATCAATGTAGACTGTGGCCGTGCCTGTATTGCCTTGTGAGTCAGTTATTCGGTAGACGAAAGAATCGGTCCCCGACCAACCTGCATGCGGAACATAAGTAAAAGAGCCGTTGGGGTTTAGGGACACAGTACCATTGTTTGGGCCGCTGATTACTTCGAGATTAAACACCGAATAAGGGATGTAGTCGTTCGCTAATACCCCGGGTGGTGGGACGTAAAGCGCGGTATCTACGCATGTGCTATAGTAATCATCTTTGGGCACCAGAATGCGAATTACATAGGGGGTATCGGTGGACTTCCAACATTTGGATCCGACTCTGTAGAGGGAGCAATCCCCCGTTGGGCATCCGGGGTACGCCTGGTTGCGCCAAATCGCGTAAAGCCGACAGATCCACAGTTCTGGCGAAGGAACTTCAATGGTGCCGACGAATTGGTTGAGGTACTGTCCCTGCGTCAGATCGCCGAACATGCGCCAAGCCGAATAGGCGTTCGAACAAGAACCGTCCACAGAGAAGGCTACGGCGGCCATGATGCAGTAGCGTTGGGCTGCGGTCACCTGAAAATCGATGTAAACGTCGCCATAAGTGACGCCGTTGATCGTGCGAACATTGGTCACCCAGGCACGCCGGATATACACATCTTTTGCGGTGCATCCAGTACTGCAGAATGGCCACTGTTGTGCAACGCCTGTTATAAATACAACGCCCAGAAGTGTTAACATCGCAACTGTTCGTGAGAACCTAAGCATGCCCCCTCACCTGCCTTTTAACACGAAAACCGGGCTGCAGGGATTAACCCTGGCAGCCCGGCTGTCCGGTCTGGACCCGCGGCTTTGCGCCCCTGCCTTCCGGCAGGTTTGCCCTTTTCAGGGTTTTTCCACTATAAAAGATCCGCTGTGAGCCGTCAAGGGCTTCAAAGAGGGGAAAGTGTCGGAGATCGAATTCTCACGATCCGAAGCGGCCGACGGAGGTGCGGCAGTAGCCGTTGAGGAAATCCCGGCCCGTGATGACCCGACAGCCCGCGGGCTGAAGCTCCAGAACCTCCAGGATCCCCTGGCCGGCAGCCACAAGGAGACGATCCCGGCGGGGCAGGATCACCCCGGGCACCCCAGCTGCTCCCATCTCCTCTGCCACCCGGGTGCGCAGGATTTTCACAAGCTCGCCCCGCCAGGTGGTGTAAGCACCGGGCTTGGGCGAGAGACCCCGTACGAGGTTGTGGATGCGTCGGGCTTCCCATTCCCAGCGGATCCTCCCGTCCTCTTTGTGGAGCTTGGGGGCGAGGGTCCCGCCCGGCGGCTGGGGCCTGGGCTCGATCTCCCCACGCCAGAGCTTTTCCACCGTCTCCACAGCGAGCTCCGCCCCCATTTGGGCCAACCGAGCCTCGAGTTCGCCCGCGGTCTCATCTGGGTCAATGGGGGTGGCGCGCTGAAGGAGGATGGGACCAGTGTCCATGCCCTCGTCCATGAGGAAGGTGGTAACCCCGGTTTCTCGCTCCCCATGGATCAGGGCCCAGTGGATCGGTGCAGCGCCCCGGTACTTGGGAAGGAGGGAGGCGTGCACGTTGATGCAACCCAGGCGCGGGATGCGGAGGATGGCTGGGCGCAAAAGCTGGCCGAACGCGGCGGTCACGAGAAGATCGAGGTCCAAGGAGCGCAGAAATTCTTGGCACTCAGGGCTATTGATGGATTTGGGCTGGAGAAGAGGGAGACGGAGTTCCTGAGCGGCGAGCTTCACGGGCGGCGGGGTGAGCCTAAGGCCGCGACCTGCGGGCTTATCCGGCTGGGTGATGACCAAAAGAAGGCCGAAGCGTTCGGCCAGGGCTCGCAGGATGGGGACGGCAAAGCCGCTTGTTCCGGCGAAGGCTAGACGCGGACCTGAGCGGCCGAAGGCACTCCCTCCTTGCGGGCCTGTACCTCCCGGAAGACGCGCAGCACCCGCTGGCGCTCCGCCGGCGCGAGATGATCGATGAACAGCACCCCATCCAGATGATCAAGCTCATGGAGAAGGAGCCGGGCGTTCAGCCCTTCGGCCTCGAGCACGTGCCGGCGGCCGTCGCCGTCCTGGTACTCCACCCTCACGGCCTTGGGCCGAGGAACCTCCGCCCAAACCCCCGGAAGGGAGAGGCAGCCCTCCTCCTCCACCACGAGCTCCTCGGAGCGCCAGAGGATGCGGGGGTTGAGGAGCACGATGGGGTCTCCGTTCTCCTCCAGGCGCACCACGGCGGCGCGCAGGGGGAACCCGATTTGGTTGGCGGCTAGACCCAAGCCCTCCACGCGGGCGAAGGCCTCAAGGAGCGCCTCGCTTATGGCGCGGGCCTCGGGGCTTCCGGGGCGGACGGGCCGGGTGGGCTTCCGAAGGATGGGATCAGGATAAATCCGTACCAACTTGGCCTCCTCCTCGTGGGGCTTATTATAAGGTGGACTGCGATGACGCGTGAGGAGTTGGCCGAGCGCGTGGCCCTGGTGCGCAAGGTGATCGCGCTCGAGCGGGAGAAGGGCTGCACGGATCGCGCGGTGGTCGGGGGGTTGGAGGCCCTTGTGCAGCGGCAGCTGCCGCAGGCGGCAGCTGCGGTGGCCGGCTATGGCCGCATGAGCCCAAACGAGCGGGAGGAAGCCCTGCGAAGGCTCGAGGCCCGGCTGGAACGCCTGCTTTCTCGAGATTCCCTTAGGCTGGACAGCCCCATCCGCCTTGCGCCCGGGGTGGGCGAAAGGCGCGAGGCCCTTTTTCACCGGCTTGGGATCCACACGGTGGAGGACCTCCTCACGTTCTTCCCCCGGAGGCTCGAGGACCGCACCCGTCTTCGTCCGATTAAAGAGCTGCAGGACGGGGAATACGCGCTCGTGGAGGGGGTGCTGCGGGCCAAATCCAAGGTGAAGGTGCGGCCCAATTTGGAGCTCATCAAGGCCGCCCTGGACGACGGGACCGGCCTTCTTTTTGGCGTCTGGTTCAACCAACCCTGGGTTTGGGACCAGCTCGCACAGGGCGAACGCTACGCCTTTTTTGGCAAGGTAGAGATCCGCTTTGGTGAGATTCAGATGGAGAACCCCGTCTGGGAGAAGGCCGGAAGGCGGGAGCAGACGGGGCGGTTCGTGCCCATCTATCCGAGCACGGAAGGCCTTTCCCAGACGGTTTTGCAAAACGTCATCCGCTGGACCCTGCGGCGCGTGGGGCCGGTCATCCCGGAAGTCGTTCCCGAGGAGGTCCGCCGAAGGTTTGGCCTCCTCCCTCGCGCCGAGGCCCTTCGAAAAATCCACTTCCCCGAAAGCCTTGAGGAGTTCGAGAAAGCCCGGGAGACCCTGGCCTTTGAGGAGCTTTTCCTCCTTCAGGTGGGCTTGGCCCTGCGCAAGAAAAGGGAGGTTTTGGGGCGAAGGATTGAGCCGGACCCCACATGGCTCCAGCGCTTCCTTGAGGGTTTGCCGTTTGCGCTGACTCCCTCCCAAAAGCGGGCCATCGAGAGCATCGAGGCGGATCTGCGTGCGCCTTACCCCATGCTTCGCCTTCTGCAGGGGGATGTGGGCTCGGGGAAGACGGTGGTGGCGGCCGCGGCCTGTGTGATGGTGGCCTCGGCCGGGGCTCAGGCCGCGGTCATGGCCCCCACCGAGATCCTCGCCGAACAGCACTTCTTCGTGTTCCAGGAGCTCCTTCGGCCTTTGCCCATTCGGGTCGCCCTCCTCTCCGGCGGCCTTTCCCGCAAAGAGCGGGAGAGACTCCTTTCCGAGGTGGCCGCGGGCGAAATCCAGGTGGTCGTGGGCACCCATGCCCTCCTTGAGGAGGACGTGGAATTTAAAGACCTGGCTCTGGCGGTGATCGACGAACAGCACCGCTTCGGGGTGATCCAGCGGGCCACGTTGGAAAAGAAGGGAAGGGGAACGAACGTTCTCGTGATGTCCGCTACCCCCATCCCGCGCACCGTGGTCCTCACCGTCTACGGCGAATTTGAGCTCTCTGTTTTGGAAGAGCTCCCGATCCCGCGGAGGAACGTGCGCACGATCTGGCTGGCCCAAAGCCGAAGGGAGGAGGTCTACCAAGAGGTGGCGCAGCTTTTGGCCCGGGGGGAAAAGGGCTACGTGGTGTTTCCGCTCGTGGAGGAGTCGGAGGAGTTGGATCTTCGCGCGGCCACCGTGGCCTACGAGGAGCTGCGGGCGCGGTTCGGCGAGGTCGTGGGGCTTCTCCATGGCCGCATGAGCGCGGAGGAGAAGCGCGCGGCGATGAGCGCCTTCCGGGAAGGGAAAACCCGGCTCCTCGTGGCCACCACCGTGGTGGAGCTGGGCTTGGACGTTCCCGATGCCTCGTTTTTGGTGATCGAACACGGGGAGCGGTTTGGCCTGGCCCAGCTCCATCAGCTGCGGGGGCGCATTGGCCGGCAGGGCCAGGACGCGGTGTGCTGGGTTTTGGCCGATCCCACGACCGAGGAGGCGCGGGAGCGGCTTTCCGCCTTTCGCGACCTCACCGATGGCTTTAAGATCGCCGAGGCGGACCTGCGCATCCGTGGTCCTGGGGATCTTCTGGGCACGGCCCAGCACGGTTTCGTTTCGAAGTTCAAGGCGGCGGATTTGGTGCGGGACCTCCCCCTTTTGGAGCGGGCGAGGGCCGAGGCCAAAAGGCTTGCGGAGAAAGGAGTTCCATCCGAGCTTGTCGCTGAGGTGGAGCGCAGGTTTGGGGAGGATCTGGAGCTTTTGGGGGTGTGAATTGATCGACGAGGCCACGATGGCGAAGGTGGAGGCGTTGGCGGGCTTGCGGCTCACCCCGGAGGAGCGGGAGCAACTCCGGGCTGATCTGGCCAAGATCCTCGCGTACTTTCAAAAGCTTCAGGAGGTGAACACCGAGGGCGTAACGCCCTTCTCCCCGCTCCCTGGGCAGACCAACGCGCTGCGGGAGGACGAGCCGGGCCCCTCGCTTCCCCAGGAGGAGGCCCTGCGCAACGCGCCCGAAAGCGAGGGCGGCTACTTCCGCGTGCCCCCGCTCTTCTCCGCATGAGGGAAAACCCCGTACGCTTTGGGGCCCGTTGGGTTTTGGGGCACAGCCGCTGGGTGACGCTTTGGCAGCCGGGTTTGGAGGAGCTGGCGGAGGAGCTCGCGCCAAAGCCCGCCCCAGCCTGGGTGGGCCGCTACCACTTCCGCGGGGAAGTGGAGCTCACCCTCCGCTACCTCCTCGTTTTGGATGCCCTGAACTTCTGCTTTTGGCCGCCTCGGGGGTTCCCCTCCACCCCTCGCCCTCTCCCCACCGGTGAGAGGGATGGAATAGAAAAGCCCCTTCTCCCCTGCGGGAAGAGGGATGGGGTGAGGGGGACGACCTCGGAGAAGTGGAGCGTTTCCGGTCCGGAAGGGGAGAGGCTCACGGGGTACTACGCCCTGAGCTACGCCCTGCGCCGGGCCGCGGAGGACACCCCGGAGTTCTTCGAAGCCGAGCGCTTGGCCAAAGTCACGGCCGACGAGCTCCGCGCGGTGCTCGGGGACATCCCCCTGCTTCCCTGGCGGGTGGCGGCCGCGCGCGAAGTGGGCTCTTTGCTCCTCCGCTTCGGCTCGGCCGAGCGCTTCTTCTCCCTTGCACGCGGCTCCGCCCAAACGCTCGTGGAGCTCCTCACTTCTCACCTTCCCATGTTCCGGGATGCTGCGATCTACAAGGGCCGTTGGATCCCGTTTTATAAGCGGGCCCAGATCCTTGTGGCCGACGTTTGGGGCACCTTCGGCGGCGAAAGCCCCGGAAAATTCGCGGATCTCCCTTGGCTCACGGCTTTCGCCGACTACAAGCTCCCCCAGATCCTTTGGGATCAGGGGGCTCTGCGGCTCCATCCGGCATTGGCCGAGCGGATCCAGCGGGGCGAACTCATTCCCTGGGGAAGCACGGAGGAGGTGGAGCTCCGCGCGGCCACCGTGGTCGCCGTGGAAGAGCTCGTCTTTCTTCTGCGAAAGCGGGGGCGTGACCTTGTGCCCTTTCAGGTGGACTGGCTTCTTTGGAACGCCGCGCAAGGGAGGCTTGCGGTGCCGCACCACCGCACCCTCACCTGGGCCTATTGAGTTATGCCCTTTGCGGTCCTGAAGGAGATCCCGGGGAGCGAGGCTCGGCTTGGCCGCCTCCTCACGCCCCATGGGGCTGTGGAGACCCCGGCGTTCGTGGCCGTGGCCACGCGGGGCTCCGTGCGCGCCGCGTCCATGGAGGACCTCGAGGCCTTGGGCGTGCAGATCCTCATCGCCAACACCTACCATCTTGTGGTCCGGCCGGGGCCGGAGCTCGTGGCGGAACTCGGGGGCCTCCATGGATTCACGGGCTGGCGCGGCCCGTGGATGACGGACTCCGGCGGCTTTCAGGTTTTCTCCCTGGGCGCAGCCAAGGTGCACGGGGTGGGCAAGATCGCCTCCATCTTCCCTGGCGAGGAGGCCCCGCGCCGCAATCCAAGCGGCATCTCCCTCGTCACCCTAAACGAGGACGGCGCCTGGATCCGCTCCATCCTCGATGGCCGGAAGCTCTTTTTCTCCCCGGAAGAAGTGATCCGGATCCAGCGCCTTTTGGGCGCGGACATCATCCTCCCTTTGGACGAGTGCACCTCGCCTTTCCACGACGAGGCTTACACCCGGGCGGCCATGGAGCGCACCCACCGCTGGGCCGAGCGCGCCCTTTCGGCCTTCGCGCGGACCCAGGGACTGGGCCCCAACCCCCAGCAGGAGCTTTGGGGGATCGTGCAAGGCGGGGCCTACGAGGAGCTGCGCCGGACCTCAGCCAAGACCATCGCCGCTTTGGGTTTCCCGGGCTTCGCCATCGGCGGTTCCCTTGGGAAGTCCAAGGAGGACATGCACCACGTCCTGGAGTGGACGGTGCCCGAGCTGCCCAGGGATAAGCCCAGGCACCTTCTGGGGATCGGGACCGTGGAGGACATCGTGGAGGCGGTGAAGCGCGGGATCGACACGTTTGACTGCGCGGCGCCCACGCGGCTTGCCCGAAACGGCACGCTTTTCAGCTTCTCTGAGCCCGGGTTCAAGCTCAATTTGGATAACGCCCGGTACCGCACGGACCCGCGGCCGGTGGACGAAACCTGCGATTGCTCCACCTGTCGACGCTATTCCCGCGCGTTATTGCACCACCTTCTCCGGATGGGCGAACTTGGGTACTTTCGGCTGGCGACCCTACATAACCTGCGGTTCATGGTGCGGTTCATGGGTTGGATCCGCGCGGAGCTTGCGGCCGGCCGCCTTCCCGAGCTTCCCCGATGAAGCGGGTTTTGGTGTACACGGACGGCGCGTGCCTGGGGAACCCGGGTCCGGGAGGGTGGGCGGCGGTCCTCCTTTGGGGGCCCCACCGCAAGGAGCTCTCGGGCTGGGAGGAGCGGACCACCAACAACCGCATGGAGCTGCGCGCGGCCATCGAGGCCCTGAAGGCGTTGAAGGAGCCGGTGGAGGTCGAGCTCTATACGGATTCCCGGTACCTTCAGCGCGGGGTCACCGAATGGCTCCCCCGCTGGAAGGCTCAGGGCTGGAAGAGGAGGGTGGGTAGGGGCTGGGAGCCCGTGGCCAACGCGGACCTTTGGCAGGAGCTGGACGCCCTATTGGGAAAACACCGGGTGAGGTTCCATTGGCTTGAGGGGCACAGCGGGCATCCGGAGAACGCGCGGGCGAATCAGCTGGCGCGGGAGGCCATGCGCGCCGCACAAAAATCTAGGAGCGGCGAACCCGGCTCTGGATGAGGAGGGCCCGCTCCACATCGTGGGGGCGAACCCAGCCCTTTTCCACGAGGATCTCGCCGATCCGCCGGCGGCGGCCCTCGGCCTCCTGCTCCTTTAAGGCCTGGTGGACGCGCACCGGATCCACAACGCCTAGGTCCACAAGGATCTCGCCTAGGCGCTTGTCCCGCTCGAAGTACTCCTCGAGGATGGACATGATCACCGCCGAACGGGACTTGCGCTGCTGCTGGGCGAGCTTGTCCACCAGGTCCAGGAGGTATTTGTCCTCTTCGTTATAGTACAGGGTGACCTGCATCCCCTTCCTCCTCCCCGATTCCAAGTGTTCGCACGATGTTCTACTTTACCGGGAGAGGAGGGTTGGGGCAAGCCGCGTTCAAGGGCGGACCGCGGACACGGCCCGGGCTGCGTCCACAAGGCCTTTTCCGAAGCCTTCCCCCTCTAGGGCCTCGCAGGTGCGGAGAAGCACCTCTACCGCCTCGTGTCCCGAGAGCCCGGGGCTGGCGGAAAGGATGAGGGCCAGCGTTCCGCTCACATGAGGGGCGGCGAAGGAGGTGCCGGAGAAGGTGCCCACCGCGCCTCCAGGGAGCAGGGCGGGGATATCCGCGCCGGGCGCGCTCAGGTCCACCTCCGGCCCGCGGTTGGAGAACCAGGCGGGGCGATCGTCTTTATCCGTGGCGGCCACACAGAGCACGAAAGGGTAGCGCGCCAAGAAGTTCACGCCCTTGTGGCCTTCGTTGCCGGCGATGGAGACGACGATCACCCCCTGCTCCCAGGCCCGGCGCAACGCCTCCTCCACCTCGCGGGGCGGGGGAACCTTGGCTGTGAGGCTCAGGTTGATGATGCGGGCCCCGTTGCGCACGGCGTAATCGATGGCGCGAGCCAAGTTCTTCCAGTCCTTCTCGTAAAAAAGACCGCGGGAATCGAGGAAGCGCACGTCCATGAGGCGGATTTTTGGGGCCACGCCCGGCACCTCGCGGGCGCGGGCGGCGAGCACCGAGGCCACGGCCGTGCCGTGGTGGTGAAGAGGGGTATGGCGGCGATGGGCCGGGACGTTGTCCCGGAAGTCCCAACCGTAGAGGTCATCCACGTAGCCGTTTCCGTCGTCGTCTTGGCCGTTGAGGATCTCCTTGGGGTTGGTCCAGCGCACCTCCGCGAGCTCGGGCCGAGAGAAATCAATACCGGAGTCGATGACGGCCACCACGACCTCGGGAGAGCCCTGGGTGATGGCCCAGGCCTGGGGGGCCTTGATGCGGGCGATGTTCCAGGGGAGGGAGGGGGTGAGGCTCACCTGGGTTTCCCCCAGGGAGCCCGCGGGGCGGGGCAGGAGGGCCATCCCGGGGAGGAGGGCCAGGAGCAGGAGGGGAGCCCACCGCGCCGCCATTGCAAAATGATGGTAACGGATGGTTTACACTACATCAAGGGGACGGATGTCCAGCCCGCGGGACCTCCGCCCCACGCTACACTCCCCCGTGGCTTCGGTTCTGCGCGTACGCGACCTGCGGAAGACCTACGGCTCGGTGCGCGCTGTGGACGGCGTTTCCTTCGCCGTGGAGCGGGGCACGATCTTCTCCCTCCTTGGTCCCAACGGCGCGGGCAAGACCACCACCGTGGAGATCCTGGAGGGTCTACGGATCCCGGACTCCGGGGAGATCGAGCTCTTTGGGGAGAAGGTGACGCGGGTGGGCCCGGCTCAGAAGGCGCGTCTGGGGGTCCTCCTCCAGGAAGGGGCCTTCGAGCCCTACCTGCAGGTGCGGGAGGTTCTTGCGCTCTTTAGCGCCTTCTTCCCCAAAAGCCGCCCGCCCGCGGAGCTCCTGGCGCTCGTGGGCCTCACCGAGAAAGCAAAAGCTTTGGTGCGCACCCTCTCCGGCGGGCAAAAGCAGCGGCTGGCCCTGGCCGTGGCCCTCCTCAACGACCCAGAGCTCCTCTTCCTGGACGAGCCCACCTCCGGACTCGATCCCCAGGCGCGGCACCATGTTTGGGACATCCTCCGGGACCTTCGGGCCCAGGGAAAGACGATCTTCCTCACCACCCACTACATGGAGGAGGCTGAGGCCCTCTCGGACTGGGTGTGCATCATGGACCACGGGAGGATCATCGCCGAGGGCACGCCGCGGGACCTCGGGAGTCGCTTTGGCCCCGCCACCTTCGTGGAATTTGAGCTTCCGTCCCCCTTCCTTTCGGCGCTTTCCGGGCGCTTTCCTGGAAAGATTCGGGCGGACGGGGAACACGTGCTTTTGGAGGTTCAGGACCTCACCCAAGACCTCTCCGCTCTCCTCTCTTGGGCTGCAGAGCGGGGCCTTTCCCTGCGCAACCTCCTCGTGCGCCAACCCAACCTGGAGGACGTGTTTTTGGCCCTCACCGGAAGGAGGCTGCGCGATTGAAGGGGGTTTGGGCCCTGGCTTTGGCCTTTTTGCGCACGAGCGTCCGCGAGCGGAACGCCCTCTTTTGGTTTTGGCTCTTCCCCCTCCTTCTTTTGGCCTTCCTTGGGGCCGTCTTCGGCCGGGCGGAGCGCGGGGAATTGGACCTCATCGTGGCCGTGGTGAACCTGGATTCCGGCCCCCTGGGGGGCGAGCTTCAGCGGGTGCTTGTGCAGCCTGGTCTTCCCCTCCGCCTGCACCCCCTTCCCTTGGGGGAAAGCCCGGAGGGGCTCGTGGTCCAGGCCCGCAGGGCAGTGGAGGAGGGCGAGGTGCATGCCGTCCTCCTCATCCCCTCGGATTTCTCGGCCCGCCTCCTTTCCGGGGAGTCAGCCCAGGTGGAGATCCTCTACCGCCGGGGGGAGGCCGGAGCGAGCACCGCCGCCGCGATCCTCAACGAAATCGCGGAGGAGTTCGGCCGGGCCCTCCTTGTGCGCGCCGGGGTGGTGCGAAAGGAGGTCCCTCTTTGGGTGCGCAGGGTGGGCGGCGAGCCCCGCACCGTGCGGTACGTGGAATTCGTCCTCCCCGGCGTGATCCTCATGGCGCTCCTTGTGACCGGCCTTTTCAGCGTGCCCGATGTCATCGTGTTGGCCAAGGAGAGCGGAGTGCTCCGGCGCTATTTCGCCACCCCGCTTTCCGGCGGAACGTACCTTGGGGGCTGTGCCCTGGGGATGGCCCTCCTGGGCGCGGTTCAGGTCTCCGCGGTCTGGGCCCTGGGGCGGTTCGCCTTCGACGTGCGCCTCCCCCTTTTGCGCCCCTTGAGCCTGCTTTTCCTCCTCCTTGCGTTTGCCACCTCGCTGGGCCTGGGGTTCGTCGTGTCCGCCCTGGCCCGCAACTCCGCCGGAGCCATGGCCCTGGCCAACCTCCTCAACCTTCCCCTCCAGTTCCTCGGCGGGCTCTATTTCCCGCTCACCGGTTTGCCCGCTCCCCTGCGGATCCTCATGGCCGCCAACCCCCTCACCCACCTGGCCGAGGGGTGGCGGGCCAGCCTGGGTTTGGGCACCTCGGCCTTCCCCCTATGGCTCAATCTCCTCGTGCCCCTCCTTTGGCTTTTCGGAGGCGGGATCCTCTCGCTGCGGCGCATCACGTTTGTGGAGGGTCGATGAGAAGCTCTGCCGCGGTTTTTCACGCTCAGGTTCGCGTCTTCCTCCGTAACCCCGTGGACCTCTTCGTGACCGTGTTCCTGCCGCTCGCCTTGGTCCTCCTTTTTGGGTTCATTTGGGGCGGAGACGAGAAGCCCGTGCGTCTCGGACTCGTCCCTGGGGGCGGGGAGGAACTTTTGCTTCGGGTGGTTGCGGAGGAGTTTCCAGAGCTCGTAAGGAGGACGTACCCGGGTGTGCAGGCCCTGGAGGAGGCGGTGGCCCGGCGCGAAGTGGACTTCGGCCTTGTTTGGGCGGATGGGGGACTCACGCTCCTTTTGAGCCAGGGGCGCGTGCAGGACAACCCGAACTTTGAGGCCCTGGCCCGGCGGATCAGCCGGAGTCTCGAGCTTCGCCAGGCCGGGGTTTCCCCGCCGGTGCGGGCCGCGCGCGTCCACGTGGGGAGGCTCTCCGGGGCCACCTGGTACACCCACATCGTGCCGGGGCTCATGGCGGTGGCCATCCTCCAAGCGGGCGTGTTCGCCGTGGCCGGGAGGCTCGCCGGGATGCGCGAGCGGGGGATCCTCCGGCGGATGGTGGCCACCCCTCTTCCCGGTTGGGCGGTGTTGGGCGGGGTTGGGCTTCTGCGCATGGTGGTGGGGTTCGCCACCGCGGCCTTGAACTTTTTCTTGGCCCAAGCGGTGTTTGGAGTCGTGTTTTCCGTGAACACCGGGCTCCTTTTGTTCTACGCCCTGGCCTCCGGGTTGGGCGGGATGGGGCTGGGCGCAGCGGTCACCCTCTTGGCCAAGCGGCCGGGAAGCGCCGCGGCCCTGGGCTCCATCCTCGTGCAGGCGATGCTTTTCCTCTCGGGGATCTACATTCCTTTTGAGTTTCTGCCGCCGGGGCTCCGGGTGCTCGGGCAGGTCCTTCCCGCGTACCACCTAGCCCAGGGGATGCGGGCGGCGTTGGGCGTGATCGAGGCGAAACCCTCCGTGTTCCCTGCGAGCCTGGCCTTCGCCCTCTTTGGGCTTCTGGCCTTCCTCCTTTTTGGCCATCTCAGCCTGCGGCCGGAATAGACGGAACGGGGGATTTCGGGTAAAGTGGCGTTCCTCGCCGGCACGAGTTTTCCCGGGGGAGGAAGGAGGCGGAGATGCAGAGAGGTCCTCGCAGGATGTACGACGTTCGGCATTTAAACCTGACCTGTGCCGACTGCGGGGCGCGGATCGAGGAGCTTCCGTTTGAGCCCAAGACCGATCGTCCCGTGTACTGCCAGAAGTGCGCCCGGAACCACCGGCGCCAAAACCCCCGCATCCTGCGGTGAAAAGGAGGGGCGGCCTTCGCCGCCCCTTTTCATTTTTCCTCGCGGAGCCGCCGCAGCCTTTCCTCCACAGCCTGTGTTTCTTTCTTGAGCGCCTCTAAATAAGCCTCGAGTTCCGCGATCTTCTCCTCTTTGGTGCGGAACGAGTGTGGAACCCCCCAAGGAGTCGGGGCCCCAGGGCCCCAGCATGGACAAAAGCAGCACGGGCAATGGCAAGGACCGTGGAAATGGGGGCTCCCCCCAAGAACCCGGAAGCGGATGCCTTTCCCTTGCCCAAACTGGACCGCAACACCCCGGTCTGCGCATGCCCTCACCCCCTCTTCGTTTCCCGCGGTTCGCCCTGGGAAGGATAAGCGCGTTATGGGGCCACTTGGAGGACGGCGGCGCCCCGCAGCTCCGCCCGCTTGAGGCGCAAAAGAACCTCGTTCGCCTCCGTCCAGGGGAAAACCTGGATGTCCGGGCGAATCCCCGCCTCTTGGGCCAGGCTCAGGAATTCCCGGCCGTCCTGGCGGGTGGCGTTGGCCACGCTCCGCACCACCCGCTCCTCCCAAAGGAGCCGATAAGGCATTTCGGGGAGGGGGGTCATGTGGATCCCCGCGAGGACCACGGTTCCGCCGGGCCGCGTGCTCGAGAGGGCCTCGGGTACGATCCAGCCCGCGGGCGCAAACACGATCGCCGCATCCAGGGGCTCCGGCGGCCGGTCCGTGGGATCCCCTACCCACTCCGCCCCAAGCTCCTGGGCATGTTCCCTGTGGGCAGGGCTTCGGGTGAACACGCATACGCGCATTCCCAAAAAGCGCGCGGCCTGGAGCACGAGGTGCGCGGAGGCCCCAAACCCGTAGAGCCCGAGGATCTCCCCGCGGCGCGCTCCCGAAAGTTTCAGGGCGCGGAAGCCCACGAGGCCTGCGCAGAGGAGCGGCGCCTGCTCCTCCGGCGGCCTCCCAGAGGGAAGGGGCAGGGCGAAGTCCGCATAGGCCAGGGCGTATTCGGCAAAACCTCCGTCCACGCTGTAGCCGGTGAATTGAGCCTTTGGGCAGAGGTTTTCCTGGCCGCGCTGACAGAAGGAGCACTTCCCGCAGGCCCAGGCCAGCCAAAAAAGACCCACCCGCTGGCCCTCGCGAACCTCGGTCACGCCCGGGCCCACGTCGGCCACCTCGCCCACCGCCTGGTGCCCGAGAACCACCGGGCTTTTCCGCAAAGGCAGATCTCCTTCGGCGATGTGGAGGTCGGTGTGGCAGACGCCGCAGGCCAGGACCCGCACGAGGATCTGCCCGGGCCCGGGCTCAGGGCAAGGAAGCTCCGCAAAAGAAAGCGGGCCCTCCTCCACGGGCTTTTGCTCCCGCAGAACGAGGGCCCGCATCCTCAGCCTTCGAACTCCACCACCCAGAGCTCGTCGGCCTCAAGGAGGTAGTACTCGGCCTTGTGCACCTCCACGTGCAAAAGCACGTAGTCCGGGTCCTCCGGCCCCTCCCAGTACTCCTCCCACTCCTCGTCCCAGAACTCCTCCTTGGTGGCCTTGTCCTCCACGACGGTGGCCGTGCCGAAGAGCTGGGCGTAGGCCCCACCCTCCAAGTCCAGAAAGCACACGGTGACCTTCGGGTTCCTCGCGATCTCCTCCACCTTGCGGGAGGACTTGCTCGTGGCGAACCAGACCCCGCCCTCCTCCTCGTAGGCCAAAAGGGTCATGGGCCGCACCCGCGGGTAGCCGTCGGCCTGGGTGATGAAGAGCGCGATCTCGCTCTCCTCCACGATTTCCCAAAGCTTTTCTTCCGCTTCCGCCATCATACCCCCTTTGATTGTGCCGCAGGATAACGCAAACCCGGAAGTTCGCCACCGCCGAAGAGGCCGAGGGGGACGTGCTCGGCTGCCCTGGGTAGGCCCGACCTTTTAAGGCGGCACACGGCGTGGGTCACCGCGCCGGCAAGCGGATCTCCAGGGCTTTGGCGCCGAACCAACCTTGGACCGAGGGCACAAGGTGCGGGCGCACGGTGAGGATGAGGAAAGCTTTAGAGGAAAGGCAGGCCTGCAATCCCGGGAGGAACCCGCCGCCGGCGAGCTCCAAGGGGCCAACCTCGTCGATCGCCACCACCTCCGCTTCCTTAGCGGCCCTCACCAAAACGGTGTTGGCGAACTCCAGGGCCTCCGGCCGGAAGAAGAAGCGGCCCAAGGGAAGGCCGGGCGGCTCCAAAGCGCAGAGGAGCCGCTCCTCCCCGCTTGGCAGCCTGCGCACCCAATAGCCCAAGGTTTTCCCGTTCTTCAGGATGCGCGGGGAGGCTACCCCATCCAAAGCCACCCCCATCCCTAAGAGCTCAGCGCTTAGGGACAGAACCGCCGAGGTCTTCCCGCTCCCTATGGGGCCGGAAAGGAGGAGCGCGCGTTTCCCGGCCCTTTGGGCGCGAAGGACGAGCTCGGCGTTCACGGGGAAAGACGGGCCTGGGCCTCGGCCAGACGACCGTGGTGGAAAGCGAGGAGTTCCGCGAGGATGGAGAGGGCCACCGCGCCGGGGTCCTTCCCGCCCAGCGGCAGTCCCACAGGACAGCGCACCCTCTCCACCTTCTCAGGGGAGAGGCCTTGGGACCGAAGCTTTTCCCGCATCTCCGCGGCCTTGGCCCGCGAGCCCAGCATCCCCAGATACGCCGGCCCGGGTTCCTCACGCAAAAGCTTCAAGAGCACCCGAAAGTCGGTGTCGTGGCTTTCCGTGGCGACCACGGCGTAAACCTTGCCCTTGAGGTCTGGAAGCTCTTGGTAGTGCGGGGCGTGGTGGCCATCGATCCCCGGGGGAAGGGCCTGCAGGCGTTCGGGCCGGTCGTCCACAAGGACGATCCGCCAGGGCGTGGTCGCGCGGGCCAAGCGGGCAAGAAGCGCGCCCACGTGCCCCGCTCCGAAGATGAAAAGCTTGGGAGGGGCGACGAGCACTTCGTAAAACAGGGTGGTGCGCCCTCCGCACAGCATGCCCAAATTTCGCAGGTCGTGGGTTTCAAGGAGGGTGCGGGGGCCGTTCCTCAGGAGGGCCAGGGCGCGCTGCACGGCGTGCTGTTCTAGGGCTCCTCCACCCACGGTCCCTTCCACCCGGCCGTCCGAAAAGACGAGCATGCGGGCGCCCGGCTCCCGAGGCGCTGCCCCCTCCACAGCCACCACGGTGACGAGCACCGCCTCCTCCCCCTGTTCCACGGCTTCCGCGAGGCGTCTGAAGAGTTGCGGATCCATACTCCCCGCAATTTACTCGGTTTGCCTCACCCTTCCCACCTAGTTGCTTTGGCCCTTCCCCTTCGCTAGGGTCAAACGAGGTGGGTTATGGCCAAAAACCGCTTCGCCTTCTTTCGCGGGGAGATCCGGCCGATCCAGGAGGCCAAGATCTCGGTGATGACCTCCGCCTTCAACTACGGAACCGGGGTGTTCGAGGGGATCCGGGCCTTCTGGAACGCCGAAGAAGGGGAGCTTTTTGCATTCCGCATGCGCGAGCACTACGTACGGCTTTTGCGCAGCGCCCGCGTCCTCCTCATCGATCTTCCCCACACCGTGGAGGACCTGTGCCGGATCACCGTGGAGCTCCTGCAGCGGGAGGGGTTTCAGGAGGACGTGTACATCCGCCCCATCGCCTACAAAGCGAGCGAGGAGATCGGGGTCCGGCTCCATAACCTGGAAAGCGACCTCGCCATCTTTGCTGTCCCCTTTCAGGCCTACCTTCCGGAGGGCGGGATTCGGGCCATGGTCTCCTCCTGGCGGCGGGTGGAGGACAACGCCATTCCCGCCCGGGCCAAGATCACCGGGGCCTACGTGAACTCCGCCCTGGCGAAGACCGAGGCGTACCTCGCGGGGTTCGACGAGGCCATCGTCCTCAACGAGGACGGTCAGGTCGCGGAGGGGAGCGCGGAGAACCTGTTTTTGGTGCGGGAAGGGGTCCTGGTGACCCCGCCCATCACCGCCAACATCCTCGAGGGGATCACCCGGGACACGGTGATCGCCCTCGCCCGGGACCTGGGGATTCCGGTGGTGGAGCGTCCCGTGGACCGCACCGAGCTCTATTTGGCGGAGGAGGTGTTCCTCACGGGAACGGCGGCGGGGCTTGCCCCCGTGGTGGAGATCGACCGTCGCCGGATCGGGACGGGAAAGCCCGGCCCCATCTTCACCCAGCTCCGCGACCTCTACGAGCGGATCGTGCGCGGCAAGGAGCCGCGCTACCGGGCCTGGTGCACCCCCGTGTACTCAGCTCCAGCCGGCTAGGCGGTTGAACTCCTCGATGAGCGCGTCGATCTCCTCCACCTGGCGGTGGATGCGGTCCCAGTAGTCGGGCCACTCGTACCACTGGGCGAGGAGCTCCTCCGCGCTTTTGCCCATCTGTTCCACCCACGTGAAGTACTTGAGGTTGTGGATGCGCCGCCGGTCCCAGTAGGAGAGCTCCAGCATCCAGTCCGTGGAGAGGCCGCGCAGGAAGCGCTGGTGATCCACGGCGGCCTGCCGCTCCGTGTAGGGACCGCGCTCCTCCCGCAGCTCCTGAAGCCGACTCTGGTAGAGCTCCATGGAGTCCGTGAGCACCGTGATCACCCAGTCCCGGGAGGTGAGCTCAAAATAGCGGGCGAACTTCACGGCGGCGATGAGGTTGGCCGCACCGGAGATCCCGATGAGGTCGAGTTTTTCTACGAGGTCCACGGGAACGCCCTCCTTGCGCAGGTACTCCCGGCCCGCCGGCTCGTTGAAAAGTCGGATCAAGGAGATGGGGGCCTCGTCGTCGATGGCAATGACCATATCGGTGTTGCGCACGTTGTGGATCCAGGGCACATGTTTGTCGCCGATCCCTTCGATGCGGTGGGCACCAAAACCGTTCTGGAGGAGAGTGGGGCACTGGAGGGACTCGCCCACGGCGAGCTTGGCCTTGGGGAACCGCTCCTTCAGGTAATCCGCACAGCCCAAGGTGCCGGCGGAACCGGAGGTGAGAACGACCCCCTGGAAGCGCGCGCCCGGCCCCATTTCCTCCTGGAGGACCTCCTCCATGGCCGGCCCGGTCACGGCGTAGTGCCAAAGGTGGTTCCCAAACTCATCGAACTGGTTGAAGATCATGACGTCCGTGCGGGTCGCCTGCAGCTCCTTGCACTTCATGAAGATCTCCCACACGTTGGATTCGGTTCCGGGGGTGGCGATGATCTCGCCCGCGATTTTGCGGAGCCACTCGAAGCGTTCCTTGGACATGCCTTCGGGAAGGATGGCGATCGATTCGCATCCTAAGAGGTTGGCCACGTAGGCCCCGCCGCGGCAGAAGTTCCCGGTGGAGGGCCAGACGGCCTTGTGCCGGGTGGGGTCGAATTGCCCGGTCACGAGGCGGGGGGCCAAGCACCCAAAGGTGGCGCCCACCTTGTGGGCTCCGGTGGGAAACCATTTCCCCACCAGGGCCACGATCCGGGCGGGAACCCCGGTGAGCTCCTCGGGGAACACGAGGTAGTTCACCCTTCCAAAGCCGCCGCCTTTAGGGATGGGCTCGTTTTTCCAAGTGATGCGGAAGAGGTTGCGGGGATGGAGGTCCCAAAGGCCGATTTCCTTGAGCTCCTCTTTCACCCGGTCGGGGACGAGGCGGGGATCGCGCATCTGACGAAAGGTGGGGATGAGGATGTTCTTGTCCCGGGCCAGGCGGGCGTTTTTGCGCCGCACTTCCTCCTGCACGGTGAGGTCGATCATCGCCGCTCCTTTCCGGTTGACGGGGTTTGATCCCAATGCTACCATGTTGTCTGACAGGTAGACAACCCTATGGAGTTCCACAAGGTCCGGCCCACCAAGGCCTCCACCGCCGTGGCCCAGCAGCTTTTGCGGGCCATCAAGGAGGGCGTCTTCCCCGTGGACACGAAGCTTCCCTCCGAGGCGGAGCTCGCCCAGATGATGGGGGTGAGCCGGCCCACCGTGCGCGAGGCCCTCTCCGCCCTCGCCGCGGTGGGCCTCATCGAGGCCCGCCCCGGCATCGGCAACTTCGTGAAAAACCCCACGGAATCCATGGCCTTCGAAGCCCTCTTCCTTCTGGAGAGCGAGGCGAGCTGCCTGGAGATCATGGAGGCCCGCACGGTCCTGGAGCCCGCGGTGGCCGCCCTGGCCGCGCAAAAACGCACCCCCGAACAGGCTGACCTCCTTTTCGCCATTTGCGAGGAGCTGGAGAAACTTGCCAGCCCTGAGCGGTTCGACGAGTACTTCACCGCCGACAAGCGCTTCCACCTGGCCTTGGTGCAGGCCACGGGGAACTCCCTTCTCGCGGCGGCCATGACCCCCCTCATCAACACCATGGACCAGCGCATCTACCGGGAGTTCACCCGCGAGTACTACATGAAGGACCTGGCGAGCATTACAGAGGTGGCCTCCCTCCACCGGAGGGTGGCGGAGGCCGTGGCTCAAAAGGACGGGGCGCGGGCCCACGAGGCCATGCACGCCCATTGGCTGCGCATGTGGCGCCTGGTGCAGGGCGAGGAAAACGCGGAAACCTGAGGAGGTCGAACGTATGAAGACCGTGGTGGTCGCTTTGGGCGGGAACGCCCTTCTTCAGGTCGGGCAAAAGGGAACCTTTGAGGAACAAATGCAAAACGTCTACAACGCCGTGGAGCAGCTTGCGGATCTTGTCCTCTCCGGGAAGTGGCGGCTCGTCATCACCCATGGGAACGGCCCTCAAGTGGGGAACATCCTCCTTCAGAACGAAGCGGGAAAGCATCTCGTTCCCCCCATGCCCATGGATGTATGCGGCGCGGAGTCCCAGGGGATGATCGGGTACATGATCCAGCAGGCCATGCACAACGTGCTAGCCCGCCGCGGCCGCCCCGACATCCCCGTGGTCACCGTGGTCACCCAGGTCCTCGTGGACAAAAACGACCCGGCCTTCCAGAACCCCACGAAGCCCGTGGGCCCCTTCTACACCCAAGAGGAGGCCTTGCGCCTAAAAGAGGAGAAGGGCTGGCACATTGTAGAGGACGCAGGCCGGGGCTGGCGGAGGGTCGTGCCCTCCCCGGATCCTAAGGCCATCGTGGAGAAGGAAGCCATCCGCATCCTTGTGGAGAACGGGGCCATCGTCATCGCCTCCGGCGGCGGCGGGATCCCCGTGATCAGGGAGAACGGTTCCTATCGCGGGGTGGAGGCCGTGATCGACAAGGACCTGGCGGGCGAGCGTCTGGCCGAGGACGTGGGAGCTCATGTGTTCCTCATCCTCACCGACGTGGATCGCGTGCGCCTCAACTATCGAAAACCCGAGGAGGTTGCCCTCTCCCGCATGACCGTCTCCGAGGCCAAGCAGTACCTTGCGGAGGGGCACTTCGCCAAAGGGTCCATGGAGCCCAAGGTCCGGGCCTGTGTGCGGTTCGTGGAGGCGGGCGGGGAGCTCGCCCTCATCGCCTCCCTGAACCAAGCCGGGGCGGCCTTGGAGGGCCGAGCAGGGACGCAAATCGTGCGGGACTAACCCGCTAAATCCAAAGGAGGTTGCGTATGGCGGCGACGGATCTTCGGGGTCGGGATTTCATCACCATCATGGACTTCGACCGGGAGGAGCTCGAGACCATCCTGGAAACGGCGTTCGACCTCAAGCGCAAGTTCATCCGGGGTGAGCCCCACGAGCTCCTCAGGGGCAAGACCCTGTTCATGTTCTTCTACAACCGGTCGCTTCGGACCCGCAACTCCTTCGAGGCGGGGATGACCCAGCTTGGCGGGCATGCCCACTACTTGGAGCCGGAGGCCGTGTACACCCCCGCACTCCCCGGCGAGGAGAAGGCCTACGCCACGGAGCGCATCGCCGACGTGGCGCGGGTCCTCGCGGAGATGGGGCACGGCATCGCCATCCGCATCTATGGGAAGCCCACGGGCTGGATCTACGGAAAGGGCCGGCTCATCATCCAGGAGTTCGCCCGCTGGGCCCGCATCCCTGTGATCAACATGGAGGACGACGTGGACCATCCCTGCCAAGCCCTCGCGGACATCATGACCATCATGGAGAAGTTCGGCACGGATCTGCGCGGCAAGAAGTTCGTGATGAGCTGGGCCTACTCGGGCTCAGTGGAGAAGCCCCTGGCGGTTCCCCAAGGCGCCATCATGATCGCCTCCTACTTCGGCATGGACATCACCCTGGCCCACCCCAAGGGCTTCGATCTCGACCCCAACATCCTCAACTTCGTCCAGAAGAACGTGAAGAAGTACGGGGGCTCCTTCAAGATCGTGCACGACATGGACGAGGCCTTTAAGGACGCGGACATCGTGTACCCCAAGTCCTGGACCTGCCAGCCCACGGATGGCAAGACCCCCCTCGATGTGGAGAAGGCCAAAGCCCTGTTCGAGGCCAACCGGCACTGGATCACCACGGTGGAGAAGATGAAGCTCACCAACGACGCGATCTACATGCACTGTCTTCCTGCGGACCGGGGCATGGAGGTCACCGACGAGGTCATCGATGGTCCGAACTCCGTGATCGTGGAGCAGGCGGGGAACCGCCTCCACGCCCAAAAGGGGCTCATGGCCCTCATCATGTGAGGTGGACGATGAGCTGGTACAACCTGGCCGGCAAGGACCTCATCAGCACGAAGGACTGGACGAAGGAGGAGCTGGAGATCGTCCTCAAGGTCACGGACGAACTGAAGGCCCTCTACTACGCGGGCGTGCCCCACCACACCCTCAAGGACAAAACGTTCCTCATGCTCTTCTTCAACCCCTCCACGCGCACGCGCCTTTCCTTTGAGACGGCCATGACCCAGCTGGGCGGCCACGCCCAGTACATCACGGGCGCGGACCTCCGCCTCTCTTTGGAGGACAAGCCCGGCGCGGGCGAGACCATCAAGGACACGGCCAAAGTCATGAGCCGCTACGCCCACGGCATTGGCATTCGCCTTTTGGAGGACAAGGTCTCCCGCTGGGGCGAGGACACCGAGATCCTCTACAAGTTCGCGGAGCACGCGGACATCCCCGTGATCAACATGGCTTCGAACGCCTGGCACCCCTGCCAGGGCCTCACCGACATCTACACCATTCGGGAGAAGCTGGGCACGGACCTTAGGGGCGTGCGGTACACCATCATGTGGGCCTACTCCCCTTGGGCGCGTTCGCTCGGCTCCGTGCAGGAGGAGATGATCGTGGCCGCGCGCTTCGGGATGGAGGTGGTCGTGGCCCATCCCAAGGGGTACGAGCTGGAGCCCGAGGCCCTGGAGCTCGCCAAGAAGTACGCGGCCCAAAGCGGCGGGAAGTTCGAGGTCACCGACGACCTCGACGGGGCCCTCAAGGGCGCCACCATCGTGTTCCCGCGGGGCTGGATGAGCCTCCGTCGCTACGAGATCGGCAAAGAGGCGGAGATCAAGAACGCCGAGAAGTTCAAGGACTGGAAGTACACGCGCAAGCGCCAGAGGGAGCTGTGCAAGCCAGGTTACCTCATGCACGTCATGCCCATCGACCGCGGGCACGAGGCTGACCCAGAGATCTGCGACGATCCCGAGCTCTCCTGGATGTACGACCAAGCGGAAAACCGCTTGCACGTGCAGAAGGCTATCCTTTCCCTCACCATGGGCGGCCGCCCCTCGTGATCTTGGGGAAACGCAACGGGGACGAGGGCCGGGATGTTTCCCGGCCCTTTTCTTTTACCCTTAAGGCCGTCCATGGCAGGGACGCTGGGTCTCGTGGGCGGGCTCCTCGTCTTTCCCGATCGGGCGCTTCCCGGGGACCTTTGGATCGGCGGGGGAAGGATCCTCGCCCTTGGTCCGAGGGCGGCCCAGGGGGCGGAGGCCACGGTCCGTGTGGATTCCCTCTACGTGGCCCCTGGTTTTTTGGACGTGCAGGCCAACGGCGCTTTGGGGTACGACTTTTTGACCGCCTCGCCCGAAGCGATCCCGGCGGTCCTGGACTTTTTTGTTCGGCACGGGACTACTGGGGTTTTGGCCACCCTCACCTCCGCTCCCTGGGCGGAACTGCGCGCCGCCCTAATGCGGCTGCGAGCCGTCGCTCATCCGGCCCTCCTTGGGGTCCACATGGAAGGCCCCTTCCTTGCGGCGGCCCGTCGGGGTGCCCACCCCAAAGAGCACCTGCATCTGCCCTCCCCTGCGCTTGTGCGCTCCGTTCTTTCGGATTTTCCTGGATTGGTCAGGCTTTGGACCTTGGCCCCAGAGCTTCCGGGCGCCGGGGAGGTTTTGCGGGAGCTTCGAGCCCGGGAGGTGATCTGCGCCGCCGGGCATTCCGACGCGACCTACGAGGAGGCCCTCCAGGCCTTTTCCTTGGGGATCTCCCTCGTCGCCCACCTTTTCAATGGGATGCGTCCCTTCCACCACCGCGACCCTGGTCTTGTGGGTGCGGCTCTAGACTCGGATGTGTTTGTGAGCCTGATCTGCGATGGGGCCCACGTGCACCCCGCGGCCGTGCGCCTTGCGGCCAAACTCAAGGGGTTTGACCGTCTCCTTCTGATCTCCGACGCCGTGGCTCCCACAGGTCTTCCCGACGGGGTATACGTTCTCTTTGGGGAGCAAGTGCGCGTAGAACAGGGGATCCCTCGCCTTCCCGATGGGACTTTGGCGGGGAGCACCCTCACCCTGGATCGGGCGGTGAAGAACTTCCTGGAATTCACGGGATGCTCCCTTCCCGAGGCCGTGCGCTGCGCCACCCTCAACCCTGCCCGGCTCCTTGGGATCGACGACCGAAAGGGGAGCCTTGCCGTGGGAAAGGATGCGGATTTGGTGATCTTTGACGAGAACTTCACCGTGCACTACACGATCCTTGGTGGGAAGATCGTGTACGCGCGAACCTAGCCCCATGCGGCTCATCGTCGTGGACGATTACCTGGCGCTTTCGCGGGAGGCCGCGCGCTTCGTGGCTCGTCGGCTTTTAGCTAAACCCGACCTCGTCCTTGCGCTCCCCACCGGAGAAACTCCTCTGGGCCTTTATCGAGAGCTGGCTCGGCTTCACCGCGAGGGCCTTCTCGATTTTTCGCGCGCCACGGCCTTCAATTTGGACGAGTTCTTGGGGATCCCTCCCAACCATCCCGCTTCCTTTCGAAGCTACATGGAACGCCATTTCTGGGGCCAAGTGAATCTGCGGCCCGAGGCCCGGCACATCCCCCAGAGTCTCCCCGCGGATCCCACGGGGGAGTGCCAAAGGTACGAGGCGCTGATCCAAGGAGCCGGCGGACTTGACCTTGCCATTTTGGGTTTAGGGCGAAACGGGCACATCGCGTTCAACGAGCCGGGCACGCCCTTCGAGCGCCGCACCCACGTGGCGGAGCTTACGGAGGAGACCCGCGCGGCCGAGGCCGAGCGTTTCGGGGGCCTTGGAAACGTGCCCAAGCGGGCCATCACCCTAGGGATCCGCACCCTCATGAACGCCCGGGAGGTCCTCCTTTTGGTGTCGGGGATAGAGAAAGCGGGGATATTGGCCCGAGCCTTGGAGGGGCCGGTGACGCCGGCGGTGCCGGCCTCGGTTCTGCCGCTGCACCCCAACCTCACGGTGCTTGTGGACCGCGCGGCCGCCGCGTTCCTGCAGGGCTAGCGGCTACAATCGCTGCGGAAAGGAGTGGCATGGCCAAGGTTTTGGTGCGCGAAGCGGCACGAACACAGGTGGTGGGGCAGGGTGTGCCCCGCCTGGACGCCGAGGCCAAGGTCAAAGGCCAGGCCCGCTACGCCGATGACCTTTCCTTTCCAGGGATGCTCTACGGAAAAGCCATTCGCTCCGAGCGCCCGCACGCCCGCATCCGCCGCCTGGATCTTTCCCGCGTCCTTGCCCATCCCAAGGTGGCCTGCGTGGTCACCGCCAAGGACATCCCCGGCAGAAACTGCGTTCCCATCATCTACGAGGACATGCCCCTCCTTGCGGAGGAGATCGTGCGCTATGTGGGCGAGCCCATCGCCCTTTTGGCCGCAGAGACGAGGGAGGACGCGGAGGAGGCCGCGCGGCTTGCTAGCATTGAGTACGAGGATCTACCCGCGGTCTTTGATCCCCTGGAGGCCCTAAGGCCCGGGGCCCCCCAGGTGGCCGTGCCCACCGCCGCCGAGCGGGGGAACCTCTTCAACCACATGGTGATCCGGAAAGGCGACGTAGCCAGGGGCTTTGCCGAGGCCGATGTGATCGTGGAAGGCGAATACCGCGTGGGTTACCAAGAACACGCCTATTTGGAGACCCAAGGTGTGATCGCTGTCCCCGAGGAGAACGGGATCGCCGTGTACGGGACGCTCCAGTGCCCGTTCTACGTGCAGAGGGCGGTGGCGGCGGTGCTGGGGCTCCCCCTCTCGCGGGTGCGCGTCGTGCAGACGGCGACGGGCGGGGGCTTCGGGGGGAAGGAGGACGTGCCCTCGCAAGTGGCGGCCATGGCCGCCGTCCTGGCCTGGAGGTCCGGCCGCCCCGTGAAGGTCGTGTACGACCGGGAGGAGGACATCCTCACCACCTCCAAGCGGCATCCTGCGATCGTCCGCTACAAGACCGGGGCCAAGAGGGACGGAACGCTCACGGCGGTGGAGGTGGAATTCTACTACAACGCCGGCGCGTACCAAACGCTCTCCTCGGCGGTGCTTTGGCGCGGCCTCGTCCACGCCGCCGGGCCCTACCGCATTCCCCACGTCAAGGTGGACGGGTACTCCGTGGCCACGAACACCGTGCCCTGCGGGGCCTTCCGAGGCTTCGGCTCGCCCCAGGTGATCTTCGCCCACGAGGCCCAGATGGACGAACTCGCCCGGCGGCTCGGCATGGACCCTCTAGAGCTTCGCCAAAAGAACGCCCTGCGGGAGGGGGACGAGACGGCCACAGCCCAAGTGCTTACGGAGTCCGTGGGACTTCTTTCCTGCATCGAGCGTGCGAAAGAGCTTTCCCGCTGGGAGGAGCGCAAGCAAAAGGTGGCGGAGTTCAACGCCCGCGAGAGGTTCCGGAAGCGGGGCCTTGGGGTTTCCACGGTGATGTACGGGGTGGGGATGGGCGCGAAGGCTCCGCTCCTCGATAAAGCTGGAGCCTACGTGAAGCTTGAGGCCGATGGCTCCATCACCGTGGCCGTGGGGAATACGGAGATGGGCCAGGGGGCCATGACGGTGCTTGCCCAGATCGCCGCAGAGGCCCTGGAGGTCCCACTCTCCGTGATCCAAATGGCTCCGGTCGACACCAGCCGGGTTCCCGACTCCGGGCCCACCGTGGCCTCCCGCACCACCACCGTGCAGGGCCTGGCGGTATTGGATGCGGCACGGAAGCTCAAGGCCAAGATCAACCGCGCGGTTCAGGAGATCCTGGGCTGCCCCGCGTTCGTGGTGGAAGGGAGGTCCTTCTGCGACCCCAAGGACCCCCGCCGCCGCGTGACCCTGGAGGAGGTGGCGCGCTGGATGTGGGTGCACAACTGGGACATGGGCGCCACCGGCTGGGCTGAGGCCGCGCCCGTGGACTGGGATCCCAAGACCGGTTTGGGGAACGCCTACTTCGTCTACGCCTTCGCCTGCCACATCGCGGAGGTGGAGGTGGACATCCTCACCGGCGAGGCCCACGTGCGGGGCTTTTGGGCCGTGCACGACTCCGGGAGGATCGTGAACCCCAAGACCGCCTGGGGGCAGGTCGCGGGCGGCATCGCCCAAGGGATCGGCTACGCCCTTTTGGAAGAGCTCCAGGCCAAGGAGGGCCGCATCCTCTACCCCACGTTCACGGCCTACCATATCCCCACCACGTTGGACATGCCGGAGGAGCTCGTGATCGACTTCGTGGAGGCGCCCTATTCGGGCGGGCCGTACGGGGCGAAGGGCCTCGGCGAGGTGCCCCTCATGGCCTCCCACGCCGCCGTGGCCAACGCCATCTCCGCGGCCACAGGAGGAAGGCTCCGGGAGTACCCGGCCCTCCCTGAGCGCGTCCTCGCCCTCTTGGAAGGCGAAAAGTGAGCAGAGGTTCGCCCAAGAAGCGGGTCTGGCCCCTGAGCCTGGCCCACGGCCTCAACGACGGCTACGGCGCGTTCCTCTCCGCGCTCATGCCCCTCCTCATCGAGCGGCTGGGGATCTCCTTGACCTTGGCGGGCTTGCTCACCTCCGTGCGCTCGAGCATTGCCTCCTTTGGCCAGTGGCCGTTGGGGCTGGCGGCGGATCGGTTCGGCCCACGTTGGCTCGCCCTCCTTGGTCCCGCCCTCACCGTGACGGCCATGTCCCTTTTGGGCACAGTTCCCCATTACGTCGGGGTGGCCGCCCTTCTCGTCCTTGCGGGGTTGGGAACGGCCATGTTCCACCCCGCAGGGGCGAGCCTGGTGCCGGAGGGAGGAAGCCGAGGGTTGCGCATGGCCCTCTTCTCCGCCGGTGGGACCTTGGGCGTGGCGTTGGGCCCCCTTTTGGTCACCCAGGTCGTCAGCCGTTTCGGCCTTTCGGCCGTTCCCTTCCTTCTTGTTCCTGCGGCCCTCGTCCTTCTGGTCCTGGGCCTGACCCTTCCCAGGGGCAACCCCTCGCCCCGCGCGGCCTTCCGCTTTGCCCGCCATCCCCAGCGCGGAAGCGTCCTGCGCCTCTGGAGTATGGGCATGTTTCGGGACGTGGTGGGGACCTCGGTCTCCGGGTTTTTGGCGGTGGTGTGGACGAGGCGCGGGGCCTCCCTCACCCTGGCCGGGCTCAGCCTCACCCTGTACGCCCTGGCCGGGGCCCTGGGCGACCTTGTGGGCGGCCGCCTCTCCGACCGCTACGGCCGCCGGGAGATCCTCGCAGGCGCCCTCCTTCTGGCCATCCCCGCCCTGTACCTTTTCCTCCTCACCAAGGGCCCGCTTTCCCTTGGGTTTTTGGCCCTCTTCGGTTTGGCCTCCGCCGCCTCCGTCCCCGTCTCCGTGGTGTACGGTCAGGAGCTCATGCCGGAAAGCCGGGGCCTGGTCTCGGGGCTCCTCTTGGGGCTGGCCTGGGGCGTGGGCTCGCTTTTGGTGACGGGGGTCGGCGCCTTGGCCGACCGCATCGGCCTTGAGCCCGCCCTGGGCTTTGTGGGCTTGGCCCTCATCCCCGCGGCGTTCCTCGCCCTCTCCCTGCCCCGGCGCTAGCGACGCCGATCCCGATAGACCCAGCGTTCTGCCGCCCGAAAGAACCGACCCCAAAGGTCCAGGTGGAGCGCGATGGCGTCATAGCGGCAGGCCTCGTGGCAGCACATGCAGCGGATGCATTTTTTCCGATCGATCCAGGCCTTCTTTCCGCGGAATTGAGCCGCGCCCGTAGGACAGGCCCGCACGCAGGCCCCGCAGGCCACGCACCGCGCAGGCACCACCACGGGCTGGGCTTGCAGGTGGCGGGTGGCCCAGCGGGTGATCCGGGGAGGGATGCGCCCCATCATCTCGCCGGCCGCCGGAGGAAGCCGGAAATCTTTGGCCCGTACAGTCTCGAGGCTCTCGCCCAGGATCGCGATTTCGCGGAGGTCCCCCACGCCCAGGCCGCGGCGGTGGGCGTGGTGGGTGGTCCAAACGCGCAAGGGATCCAGGCCGATGATGGCCTGGGCCACGGCGTCCACGGCCACCGCATCCGCGCTGGCGAGGATCAGGCCCAAGGGGCGGGGGGTGCCGTTGGCCGGCCCGGCGCCCTCCATGGCCACAATCCCGTCCATGACGGTGAGGGCGGGCCGCACCACGGAAAAGATGTCCACGAGGACCTCGGCGAACTCCGCCGGGGAGGGGTGCTCCCCGTGCAGGGCTGTGCGCAGCCCCGTAGGGATCACGCCGTAAAAATTTTTGATGGCGCCGGTGAAGGTGGTGAGGGCATGGGTCTTGAGCTTGGGGAGGTTCACGATCACCTCGGCCTCCCGCACGGCCTTGGCGATGTAGACCCGTTTGAGCACGCCCCCGTTCAGGGAAACTTCCTCGAACCCCCGGTCCCGGAGGTTGAGGAGCTCCACCCCCAGGCGCTGGCACACCTCCCGGTAGCCGCCCACCTCGAAGCTTCGAGCCTCGTGGACGTCGTCGCCCACGGTGATGTGGGGGGTGAGCTCCCTAAGAAGGGAGAGGACGGCTTCGGCGAAGGTCGGGTGGGTGATGATCCCTCGTTCGGGCGGGGAGGGTGGGGGAAGGAGGTTCACTTTCACGAACACGCGGGCCCCGCGGGGCACAAACTTCTCCACCCCACCCAGGAGGGCGAGAGCCCTTTCCACTTGGGGGCGAAGTTCGGCGGCCTCGTAGCGCCCCGCACGCACAACCGCGACCGCGCTTTTGGCCATGACCCCGGAGTATACGCCCGCGGTCCCCTCGCTTTAGGGTGAAGGGGACCAGCGCGGGAAAAAGCGGGCTAGAGCCTGGGGCGCTGAGGGGGTGGGGGCGGAGCAAGCCTCTCCGTGAAGGCTTGGAGGAGGCGGCGCTCCTCGCGGCCAAGCTTTTTGGGGATCACCACGCGCAGTTTCACCTTGAGGTCGCCCGGGCCCTCGGGGCTGGGAAAGCCTCGGCCGCGCAAAACCAAAACCTCCTCCGGCTCCGTCCCTGGCGGGATCTCCAATTCTTCCTCCCCCCGGAGGGTGGGCACGCGGATCCGCCCGCCCAAAACGAGGGTCCCATAGTGCACGGGCACCTCCACCCACAGGTCCCGGCCCTGCCGCGCGAACACGGGATGGGGTTGGATCTCCACCACCACGTGCAGGTCCCCTGGCGGCCCCCCGGCCACCCCGGCGTTCCCCATCCCCCGGAAGATCAGGCGCGCGCCGTCCTCCACCCCTGCGGGGATCTCCAGGTTCACCTCCGCCCGCTCGCGCACGCGGCCGCTTCCCCGGCAAGAGGCGCACGGCGCCTCCGGGACTTCCCCCACGCCTCCGCACTCCGGACAGGTGCGCACGTTCACGAACGTGCCGAACATGGAGAACTGGCGGTACTCGATACGGCCGGTGCCCCGGCAGGTGGGGCAGGTCCTGAGCTCCGTGCCCGGGGAAAGGCCGCTTCCCCCGCAGGTCCGGCAGGCCTCGTAGCGGGGGAGGGAGACCCGAAGGCTTGTGCCGAACGCCGCGTCCTCCAAGGTGAGGCGCACGCGGTACTCCAGGTCTTCCCCGCGCTGGGCACGGCTCACCGTGCGGGCCCGCCGTCCCTCCCCAAAGAAGAGGTTGAAGATCTCCTCGAACGCCGAGGGGCCGAAGAACTCCTCGAAGGCCTCGCGGGTGCGGCGGAACCCCTCCGGCCCGAAGTCCACGGCCTGCTCAGGTCCCACGTGCCCAAGGCGGTCGTATTGGGCCCGCTTCACCGGGTCCGAGAGCACTTCATACGCCTCGGCGATCTTGCGGAACTTCCGCTCCGCCTCCTTTTTGTCGCCTTTATAGACGTCGGGGTGGTATTGCTTGGCGAGGCGGCGGAAGGCCCGCTTGATCTCCTCTTGGGTGGCGTTGCGGGGAACCCCCAGGATCTCGTAGTAGTCCTCTGGCGGCATCCGACCTCACCCGGAGATGCTCTCCCCGGCCCGGCGATAGAGCTCCGCGGCCACCTCGCCCGCGACCCTTTTGAGCTCCTCCATGGCCGCCCGAATCGCGCCCGCGTTGTCCCCGCTCATCTTCTCCCGCAGGTTGCGGATGGTCTCCTCGATCCGGCGGCGCTTCTCCGGCTCGATCTTGTCCCCCAGCTCCCCGAGGGACTTCTCCACCGCGTAGATGAGGCTGTCCGCCTGGTTTCGGGTCTCCGCGAGCTCCAGGCGCCTGCGGTCCTCCTCCGCGTACTGTTCGGCCTCCTTGCGCATGCGCTCGATCTCCTCGGGCGAGAGGCGGGAGGTGTCCTTGATGGTGATGGAGGCGGACTTCCCGGTGGCCCGGTCGCGGGCGGTCACGTGGAGGATGCCGTCGGCGTCGATGCGGAAGGTCACGTCGATTTGGGGCACGCCGCGGGGCGCCGGCGGGATCCCGGAGAGCACGAACCGCCCCAGGGATTTGTTGTCCGCGGCCATCTTGCGCTCGCCCTGCACGATGTGGATCTCCACGGAGGTCTGGAAGTCCTCGGCCGTGGTGAAGGTTTTCGTGCGCTCCACAGGGATGGTGGTGTTGCGCTCGATGATGGGGGTGGCGATGCCGCCCAGGGTCTCGATGGAAAGGGTGAGCGGGGTCACATCGAGGAGCACGACCTCCTTCATCTCGCCGGCGAGGATGGCGGCCTGGATGGCCGCGCCCACGGCCACGACCTCGTCGGGGTTGATGTCCTTATTGATCTTGGCCCGGCCGAACTTCTCGGCCACAAGCTCCTGCACGCGCGGGATGCGGGTGGAGCCGCCCACGAGCACCACCTGGTCGATGTCCTTGGGGGTGAGCTTCGCCGCAGCCAGGGCCTGGTCCACGATCTTCATCGTGCGCAGAAGGAGGTCGTCGATCATGGCGATGAACTGGGCCCGGGTGAGGGTGCGCTCGAGGTGCTTGGGGCCACGGGCGTCCACGGCGATGTAAGGAAGGGAGATGCGCGTCTCCAGGCGCGTGGAGAGCTCCTTTTTGGCCTGTTCAGCGGCGTCCCGCAAGCGCTGCATGGCCTGGGGATCGCCGCGGAGATCGATCCCCGTCTCCTTCTTGAACTCCTCGATGAGCCAGTCCATGATGCGGCGGTCGAAGTCGTCCCCGCCAAGCTGGGTGTCCCCATCGGTGGCGATGACCTCGAATACACCCTCCCCGATGTCGAGGATGGAGACATCGAACGTGCCGCCGCCGAGGTCGTAGATGAGGACCTTCTGCTCCCCCTCCTTGTCCAAGCCGTAGGCCAAAGCCGCGGCGGTGGGCTCGTTGAGGATGCGCAGGACCTCGAAGCCCGCGATGATCCCCGCGTCCTTCGTGGCCTGGCGCTGGAGGTTGTTGAAGTAGGCGGGGCAGGTGATCACGGCCTTGGTGATCTTCGTACCCAAAAGCTCCTCCGCGTCCCGCTTCAACTTCTGCAGGATGAACGCGGAGATCTGCTCGGGCGTGAACTCCTTCACCTGCCCGCCCATCTCCACCCGGAAGCGCCAGTCCGTGCCCATCCTCCGCTTCACGGAGAGGACGGTGCGGGTGGGGTTGAGGATGGCCTGGCGCTTGGCCAGTTGCCCCACCAGGATCTCCCCGTTCTCGGTGAAGGCCACGGCCGAGGGGGTGATGCGCTCGCCTTCGGCGTTGAGGAGCACCTCGGGCCGGCCTCCCCGTACGATGGCCATGCAGGAGTTGGTGGTGCCAAGGTCGATCCCCACGACCTTCTCCTTCTCGCTCATGTGGCCTCACCTCCCTTGGGGCCGAGGCTGACCTTGACCTTGGCCGGCCGGAGGACCCGCCCCTGCCGGACCCAACCCCGCGCAAGCTCCGCGAGAATTTTGTTTTTCGGCTGATCCGAAGCCTCCACGAGCACGGCCTCGTGGTAGAGGGGGTCGAAGTCCGCGCCCACGGAGGGAATGGGCTGGCAGCCCAGGCGCGCCAGGATCTCGGAGAAAAGGGCGTGCACCGCGCGCAACCCCTCCCGAAGCTGGGCGGGATCCTGATCCGTGGTCAAGGCCTGCTCCAGCGCCTCGTACACGGGGAGGAACAGGAGCAGGGCCTCGTCCAACGCCCGCTCCCGCCAGAGCTCCCGCTCCCTGGCCACCTCTTTTTTATAGTTGTCGAACTCCGCGGCCAGGCGCAAAAGCTCCTCTTTGAGGCGCTTTTCCTCCGGGGCCAGGATCTCCTCGCTCATGGCGCACCTCCGCACTGGATGAGCAGGGACTGGAGGCGGCTTGCGAGATAGCGCACGGCGGAGAAGGCCCGGGCGTAGTCCAGCCAGAGGGGGCCGGCCACGCCCAGAACCCCCCGGCCAAAGAGGTAGGGCGCGGTCACGAGCGTGAACTCCCGCAGCTCCGGGACGAGGTCCTCGCCCACGTGGGCCATGAGCCCGCCCTCGCCGCGCCGCAGTTCCCCAATGAGCGCCGCGAACTCCCGCTCGTCCTCCATGAGGCGGAGGAGGTCCCGCACGCGTGCCAAGGCCCACTCCGCGGAGCGGAGGCTCAGTTCCGCAAGGAGCTGGGGCCAGCCCTCCACGAAGAGCGTGGGGGCCGGGCTGGGCGCGGTGAGCTCCCGAAGGAGGCGGTAGGCGGTGTGCACGGCCCGGCCCTGCCAGGGCGCGGGCGGCGGAGGGGCCTCCGGGGACCGCAGCCACGCCGCAAGCCACCCTTCCGCCTCCCGCTCCTCCTCGGGGCTCAGGTCTTCGGGAACGGCGACGAGGCGGGCCTCAAGTACCCCGAGGGCGGAGAGGGTGACGGCCAGGGCCCGGCCGGGCTCCACGGCCCGCAGGACCACGGCCTGGCAGGGGAGCTCCTCCCCCCGGGGCGGGATCACGAACCCCAGTTGCCCCGTCATGGCGGAGAGGAGGAGGGCGGTGCGGCGCAGGAGGTCCGCCAGGGGTGGGAGGCCCGGAAGGGGCTGGGGCTCCGCGGGGAGCCGCTCCTCCTTGGCCTCGAGCTCGGCCACGGCCAAAAGCCACTGGGCGAAGAAGCGGAAGCCCTGGACGGTGGGGACCCGCCCGGCGGAGACGTGGGGCTTGTAGAGGTAGCCCTCCCTCTCCAGGGCGTGGAGTTCGTTGCGGATGGTGGCGGAGCTCAGGCGGTGGCCGTAGACCTGGACGATCTCTTGGGAGGACACGGGCTTTTTGGTGTGGATGTAGCGGTCCACCACCTCCGCCAGGATGCGCGCCCTCCGGCCCTGCATTAGCAATCACCTCCATAAAGTGCTAAAGCCAATGATAGGCCGATACCGCCCAAAGTCAAGCCCGCTCGGGTTTGGCGCGCCCTAAAGACCCTTCCCGCAGCAGTGCTTGTACTTCTTGCCGGACCCGCAGGGGCAGGGGTCGTTCCGCCCCACCCGGCCCGGGGAGGGGGCGGGCGCTTGGGGCTTGCTCGGCGCCGGACGCACGGGGGAGGAGGCGCGGCTGGCCGCGGGCGCCGGGGCCGGCGCGGCCTCCACCCGGATCATGAGCCGCGGGGAAAGGAGGACCCGCATCACCTGCTCCTCGCTGCGCACGAGCATCTCTTCGAACATCCGGTGGGCCTCGCGCTTGAACTCCACCAGGGGGTCCGTCCCCCCGTAGGCCCGAAGCCCAATGCCCTCCCGCAGATCATCGAGCTCAAGAAGGTGCTGGCGCCAGTTCTCGTCCACCGTGCGCAGCACGACCAGCCGCGCCACCACCGGGAAGTGCGGGGCCAGGCGCTCCCATTGGCGATCGAGCTGCTCCTTGAGCGCCTCTTGCACGATCTTGAGGAGGTCCTCCCAGCGTTTGGCCTTAAGCTCCGGAAGGGGCTCGCACACCTGAGCCAGCTCCCGGAGGAGCCCGGAAAGGTCGCCCTCCTCGGGCGGCTTCCCCCGCGGCACATACCGCTCCACCAAGAGCTCCGCGAACTCCTCGGCCATGCCCAAAAGGTGCTCCCGGAGCTCCGCGTCGTTGGGGGTCTCCCCCGCCCCGGGGAGGAGGAAGCGTTCGCGCAGGGCGTAGATGGCGTCCCGCTGCTTGGCCATGATCTCGTCGTACTCAAGAAGGCGCTTTCGGATCTCAAAGTTTCGCTCCTCCACGCGTTTTTGGGCCCGGCGGATGGCGCGGGTCAGGAGATCATGGGTGATGGCCTCGCCCTCCTTCACGCCCAGGCGCTCCATGAGGGCGCTGAGGCGCTCGCCCCCGAAGATGCGGAGGAGGTCGTCCTCCAGGGACAGGAAGAACTGGGCTTCGCCGGGGTCGCCCTGGCGGCCGGCGCGGCCCGCGAGCTGATCGTCGATCCTCCGGGCCTCATGACGCTGGCAACCGATCACGAAAAGCCCCCCTTGGTAGATCTCCTGCCACTCCTCCGGCCGGAACTCCTTCCCTGTTTCGCGGCACCACTTTTTGATCTGCTCCAAAACCCAGCGGCCGTAGGGCGAACGGGGATCCGCAGGCTGCACGATCTTTTTCCGCTCCTCCTCCGCTTCCTTGCGATAGCGCTCCAAGAGCTCCTGGTATCGTTCGGGCTCCGTTTGGGGATCGGCCTCCTGGCGGGCCCGGTATTCGGGGTTCCCCCCAAGGAGGATGTCCGTTCCCCGTCCGGCCATGTTCGTGGCGATGGTGATGGCGCCCAGGCGCCCGGCCTGGGCCACGATCATGGCCTCCTTCTCGTGGTACTTGGCGTTCAGGACCTGGTGGGGAAGCCCCCGCTTCTTCAGAAGCTGGGAGAGGTATTCGGAGTCCTCGATGGAGGTGGTGCCGATGAGGACGGGCCGGCCCTGGCGATGGAGCTCGGCCACTTTTTCGGCCACCGCCTCGAACTTGGCTTTGCGCGTGCGGAAGATCACGTCGGGGTGGTGGTAGCGGATCATGGGGCGGTTGGTGGGGATCTGCACCACATCGAGGCCGTAGATCTTCTTGAGCTCCTCCTCCTCGGTCTTGGCCGTGCCCGTCATGCCCGCAAGGCCCTTGTACAGCCGGAAGTAGTGCTGGATGGTGATCTGGGCGAGGGTCTGGTGCTCCCTTTGGATGGGGAGGCCTTCTTTGGCCTCGATGGCCTGGTGGAGGCCGCCGGAGTAGCGGCGGTCGGGCATGAGCCGGCCGGTGAACTCGTCCACGATGATGACCCGGCCGTCCTTCACGATGTAGTCCCGGTCGCGCTTATAGAACACGAGGGCCTTGAGGGCCGTCTCCAGGTGGTAGCGGGCGGTGGCCGCCCGGGGATCCGCGATGTTGTCGAACTTCAGGAGCTTCTCGGCCTTTTCCCAGCCCTTCTCCGTGAGGGAAAGGCGGCGGTGTTCTTCGTCCACCTCGAAGTCCTCCCCGGGCCTAAAGAGCCGCGCCAGGCGCGCGAACTCCCGGTACATGCGGGCCGTCTCCTCCGTGGGCCCGGAGATGATGAGGGGGGTGCGCGCCTCGTCGATGAGGATGTAGTCCACCTCGTCGATGATGGCGTAGTCCAAGGGGCCCTGGACCTTCTGGTCCCGGGAGAGCACCATGTGGTCCCGCAGGTAATCGAAGCCGAATTGGGCGTTCGTTCCATAAACGATGTCGCATTGGTAGGCCTTTTTCCGCTCCGCAGGCGGGGTGTCCTCCTGGAGGAGGCCCACGCTGAGGCCCAAGAACTCGTAGATCGGGCCCATCCAGTGCCGGTCGCGCTTGGCGAGGTAGTCGTTCACGGTGACGATGTGGACCTTGCCCACCAGGGCGTTGAGGTAGGCGGGCATAGTGGCCACGAGGGTCTTTCCCTCGCCCGTCTTCATTTCGGCGATCCGGCGCTGGTGGAGGACGATCCCGCCCAGGACCTGAACGTCGAAGGGATAAAGGCCGATCGTGCGGCGGGCGGCCTCGCGCACCACGGCGAAAGCCTCGGGCAGGATTTGATCGGGGGTCTCCCTGGAGGCGAGCCTCCGCTTGAACTCCGAGGTTTTCGCCCGCAGCTCCTCGTCGGAGAGGCCCTTCATCTTTTGGGACCAGTGGTTCACCGCCGCGAGGATGGGGAAAAGGCGGCGCAGCTTGCGCTCGTTGGAATCGCGAACCTTTCGGAGAAGGCTTAGGACCGGCATGTTCGGAAAACTATACGGCTTTAGGGCAGGCCTTCCAGGGCCTGCAAGGCCCGCTGCCGCATCTCCCGCAGGACCCCAAGCTGACCTTGGAGCTCCCCGTACTCCTTGAGGGGAAGGGGCTGGCTTAGGCGCGCCTGGATCGCCGAGATTTTCTCGTCGATGATCCGGAGGGCCCGCTGGTAGTGGCTTTTCGCCTCGTCCCAGAGGGAGCGGCGCTTGGCCACCTCCCCAAGGAGGATCCAGGCCCGCTCGAACTGGGGATCGGTGCGCACGAGCTCCTCCAGGCGGGTTTTGGCCTCGAGGAGGCGGCCCTCCGCCAAATCCACGACGGCCAGGTAATAGGAGGCGGCGCGGGCCATGTCCGCGAAGGGCACGGTGGCCAAAAGCTCGGTGAGGAGGGCCCGGGCCTCCCCGTACTCCCCGAGTTGAAGGTGCACGCCCGCCAGGTTCAGGTACAGGGCCTCCGGACGGTAGCGGTTGAGGCAAGCCCGCAGCGCCTCCTTGGCCTCCGCCAGCTTCCCCGCCTGGGCCTTGATGAGACCGAGCCAATAGAGGGAGACGCGGGGGCAGAAATCGAGGCGCACGGCGCGCTCGATCTGGGCCTCCGCTTGGTCCAGCCGGCCCATGTAATACGAGGCCTGCGCGGCGAGAAGAAGGCCGTCGGCCACCCCGTCCCGCACGGCGAAGAACGCGAAGGCCCCGCCCAAGAGGGCCAGGAACACGACGGCGGCCTTCCGTCCGACCCCCCGCAGGCTGAAGGAGAAACTTCCCACGGGGCCGTAGCGGGGGGAGAGGGCCAAGCCCAGGATGGCCACGAAGGCCAGGCCTGAGGCGGGAAGGTGGAAGGGGAAGGTGGGGACGGCGTGGACCAGGGCGGTGAGGAGCCCCCCACCCAGAAGGAGGAGCTCCAACCTCCTCTGCGGGTCGGGCTGCCGCGTGAGCCGGGCCAGCCCCAGGTAGGCGAGGAGGGCCAGGCCGCCAAGGAGGACGAGGGCCCCTAGTGTGCCCAGCTCGGCCGCCACCTGCACGTACTCGTTGTGGGCCTGGTCCGCGCGGGGGAAGGGGAAGGCGTAGGCCGCGCCGCGCGGGCTCCCAAGGAACTTGGGTTTATAGGGCACAAAGAAGATCTTGTAGCCGCCAAGGCCGATCCCGAAGGCGGGGTGGTCCCGCCACATCTCGTAGCCCACCCACCAGTCCCAGGCCCGGATGGCCCCGGATTTCGCCTGCCAGAGGGCGCGCACCGCGGAAAGAGGGGTGGTCACAGGAAGGAGCAAAACCACAGCCAGGACGAGGCCTGCGGCCACGCCCAGCCAAAGGAAGGGGAGGCGGCGGAGGGCCCGGCCAAGGAAGTAGAGGCCAACGCTGGCCGCGGCCAAGGCCCCGCCCGTGAGGAGCCCAACCCAGGGTGGCCCCCAGGGCCGCGAGCGCCAGCATGGCCACAAAGGCCCAGCGCTTGGGCTCAGGGACCTTCACCCGCCAAAAGCCCACCCCAAAGGCGAAGAAGACGAGGGCCGCGCCCAGCCCCAAACGGACGCCGATCTGCTGGGTAAGAAGCATCACAGCGAAGCTGAAGGCCACAGCGAGCGCCGCGGGTATCCAGCCCTTTTGGGCCCGCAAAAGAATCAGCCCCGGAAAGACGAGGTAGGAGAGGAAGCCCGCGAGGAACTGCTGGTTTCCCATGGTGGCGATCATGGCGCTGGGGCCGCGGCCGCCCGGCCCCCCTGGGACCCGCCCAAGGTACTGAAGCAGGCCAAACAGCGCGTTCAAAAAGGCCCCAACGAGCAGGGCGGTGAGGATCTTGGGGTGTGCCTCCTCGTCGGCGTTGACCACGAAGAGGAAAAGGAGGGCAAAACAGAGGAAAAGCGCGGCGGACTGGAGGACCACGCAGGCCGGGGTGGGCCCGGTGAGGGAGAGGAGGGCCGCCAGGAGGAAAGCGGGGATGAGGAAACCAAGCCAGGTCCACTCCAGGCGGAAGCTCGTGGCCCGGGCTCCTTCCCAAGCCCAAAGGAGGAGGAGCAGGCCCACGAGGACCAGCGTGTACAGGCTCTTTACGTAGCCGTACTCCGTGTTCCAGGGGGAGAAGAGGAGGGGTTGGGTGGCCAAAAGCCAAAGGAGAAGGCCGAGCCGGAGCCGAGCTATCCATGCCCGCTTCTTTCGCGGCCGAGCCTTCTCCTCAACCCTCGCCTTTTTGGCCCCCTTGGGCACGGCCGGAGTTTAGCCCAGAAGCTCGCGCGGAAGCCAACGCAAAAGAGCAAGGAGCCCAGGCCAAAGATCCGGCCGCCTCCGGAGCTTGCGGGGAAGGAGGGAGAAGGAATCGATCTCCCCCTCTTGGGCCAGGAACTCCCGGAGGTTTCGGGGCATGGCCCGCAGGGCTTCCGCAATCCGCGCGGGCCCTAACTGCAAAAAGGCTTGGCGGGCGGAGAGCTGAAAGGAGAGCTCCTCCCCAAGCCTTTGGCGCCAAGATCCCTCGTAGCGGCCGGGTCCTTCCGGCCCTTGGGCCGCCAGCTCCCCCCCAAGCGGGGCGCACAGGGCGAGGAAGGCGAGGCCCCCGCCGGTGAGGGGCTTGACCTGGGCCGCGGCGTTGCCCACAAGGAGGACGTTTTCTCCCGCGGTGCGCGCGGGCGGCCCGCTGGGGATGAGCCCCGCCTGGACTTTGCGAACCCGCGCCCCCGGGAAATGTGCGCGCAGAAGGGCGCGGAGGAGGTCGGGAGCGGCGCGTCCCTGGGTCGTGGCCAGGCCCACCCGGCTCACCCCCTCCTCCGCGGGCACGGCCCAGCCGAAGAAATCGGGGACGATTCCGAGGAAGACCTGGACTTCGTCCCCGAGCTCGGCTTCCACCACGGCCTGGATGCCCACGAGCTCCTCCGCCGGGCCGGGAAGGCCCAAAGACTTTCGCACGAAACTTCGCGCCCCGTCCGCCCCGATGAGGACTGCGAAGGTCACCCGTTCCTGGCCGCAGTGGAGCAGATCGCGCTCAACGGCCAGGAGGGGAACCGGCCAGAACTCCGCTCCCTGTTCCTGGGCTTTTTGGCGCAGCCAGCGATCCAGGCCGGTGCGGTCCAGCACCACGGCCTTGGGGTTCTCCGCGCGCAGCTCCAGGACCGGGCCATCCGGGCCGAAGACCCTCACGCCCCGGATCTCCCGGAGCACGAGGTGGGGGGGTACGGAAAGGCGATCCTTCGTGGTCAGGCTCACAAGGCCGGCGCAGCGGGCCTCGCGGAGGGGGGCGCGCTCCACAAGAAGAACACGGGCTCCGGCTTTCGCTGCGGCGCAAGCGGCAAGGGATCCCGCAGGCCCCGCGCCCACCACCGCCACGTCAAAGTTTTTCACGCCCTAGCGCAGCGCCTCCTCGAGGGCCAAGGCGGCGGAGAGGAGCCGGGCCTCCGAAAGACGCGGCCCGATGAGCTGAAGCCCGAAGGGAAGCCCATCGACCCTGCCCCCGGGGATGGAGATGGCCGGAAGACCCGCCAAGGCCGAGGGGATCGTGAAGAGATCGGAGAGGTACATGCTCAAGGGATCGGCCTTCTCCCCCAGACGGAACGCCGGGGTGGGCGAGGTGGGCCCAAAGATCAGGTCCACCCTTTGGAAGGCCTCTGCGAACTCCTGGGCGATGAGGGTGCGCACGCGCTGCGCTTTTCCGTAGTACTGGTCGTAGTAGCCGGCGGAGAGGGCGAAGGTTCCGAGGGCGATGCGCCGCTTCACCTCCCGACCGAACCCAAGAGCACGGGATTGGGCGATCATCTCCCCCACCCCCTCCGCGGGAACGCGCAGGGTGTAGCGCACCCCGTCGTAGCGGGCGAGGTTGGCCGAGGCCTCGGCCGAGGCGATGAGGTAGTAGGTGGGCAGAGCATATTCCGTGAGGGGAAGGGAAAGGCGCACCACCTGGCCCCCCAGCTCCTCGATGGTCGCGCACCACCGCTCCACCAGGGCCAGGACCTCCGGTCCGAGTTCCTTGGGCACGTACTCCACGGGGAGGCCGAGCCGAAGCCCCGCCAGGCTTGGGCGCAGCCCCTGCGTGTAGTCCTGAGGGGGCACAGGAAGGCTTGTGGAGTCCTTGGGGTCGTGGCCTGCGATCACGGAAAGGAGGAGGGCCGCGTCGCGCACGCTTCGCGTTAAGGGGCCGATGGTATCGAGGGAGGAGGCGAAGGCCACGAGGCCGTAGCGGGACACAAGGCCGTAGGTGGGGCGCAGGCCCACCACGCCGCACAAGGCCGCGGGCTGGCGCACGGATCCGCCGGTATCCGAACCCAGGGCGGCCAGGGCCTCGCCCGCAGCCACCGCCGCCGCCGAGCCGCCCGAGGATCCCCCGGGGACCCGCTCCGGGTCCCAAGGATTGCGGGTGGGCCCGAACGCCGAGTTCTCCGTGGAGGAACCCATGGCGAACTCGTCCAAATTGGTCTTCCCCTGCACCACCATTCCTGCGGCCTTGAGCCGGGCCACCGCCGTGGCCTCAAAGGGCGAGCGGTAGCGCTCAAGGAGCTTGGAGGCGCAGGTGGTGGGGAACTCCACGGTGCAGATGTTGTCCTTCACGGCGATGGGAAGGCCCCTCAGGGGCTTCTCTTTTTGGGCGGAGGCTTGAGCTTTCAGCTCCTCCTTGTCCGCAAGGGTCAAAAAGGCGCGCACGGTGGGTTCCCGCTCGGAGATGACCCGAAAAAGCTCGTCCACGATCGCAGAAAGGGAGAGCCTTTTTTCTTCAAGGGCGCGGAGGGCTTCGCTCAGATCCAGGGGAGTCAAGGCCTGGTGCCGGGGGTGGGACTTGAACCCACACGGGGGGTGGTTACCCCACTGGATCCTGAGTCCAGCGCGTCTGCCAATTCCGCCACCCCGGCGGTCTCGCGCATTCTACGGATGGCCTTGGACCTGTCAAGATTTGACGGGATGGGCGGCCGCACGGTAGACTCCCGCCAGGGTGAAGGGAATGGTCGAACTCAAGGATTTCCGGGTGTTCCGCGACCTCAAGCCCGAGGAGCTCCAGAAACTCGCGGGGCTCGTGCGCAAGATCGACTACGGGGAGGAAGAGCTCATCTTCATGGAGGGAGCGCCCGCGTTCGGCTTTTACCTTGTGTTCAAAGGGGCGGTGAAGCTCGTCAAGCGCAGCGCCAAGGGGAAGTCCCAGATCCTCAAGATCGTGGGGCCGGGAGGCCTTCTGGGCGAGACCACCCTCTTCGACAAGGGCGTCCACAACGCCTACGCCAAAACCCTCATCCCCTCCACCGTGGGGTTCATCGAGCGCGGCGACTTTTTCTTTTTCCTCGAGCACCACCCCAAGGTGATCTTCCGCTTCTTCGAGTACCTTTCGCTCGAGCTCAAGGCTTTTCAGAACAAGCTTGCGGAGCGCTCCTACGCCTCCAGCAAAGAGCGGCTGGCCCGCCTCATCCTCGCCCTGGACCGCTTGGGCTTGGAGCTTTCGCGGGCGGAGCTCGCGGAGATGGCGGGGGTGTCCTCCAAGACGGCCATCCGCACCCTAAGCGAGCTCGAGTCGCGGGGCATCATCAGCGTGGATAACCGCCGCATCAACGTGCTCAAAGAGGATTACCTGCGGCGCCTGGCTGAGCCCTTTTCCCTCGAAGTGGACAAGGCCATCATCATTTAGGCGCGGACCTCTGTCCTTGGCAGGGAGCGCAGGCCCGCAGTAAAACCGAAGGCCATGCGCCGCACACGCTTCGCCCTTTGGCTTGGTTTGGGGCTCTCTTTTCTTTTCTGGTCCATTCTGATTTGGGCCTTGGACTGGGTCGACGATCCCCTGCGTTTCCTGGTGGTGAGCGGGCTATGGACGGGGATGGCCGCGGTTCTTTTGGGCTGGCCCAAGGGGCTTTGGGCGCCCCTCGCGAGTCTGGCCGTGGGCGCCCCCGCCTTCGCCCGCCAGCCCCTCCCCGTCTTCGCCTCTCAAGCCCTTTTCCTTGCGGGCTTGGCCTTGGTGAGCGGGGGGCTGGGCTTTGCCCTGCGCCAGGGGACCTCCCGCCGCCAAACCCACCGCCAGCTGGAGCGAGCGTATGGCGAGGAGGTGTTCGAGAACTCCCTCAACATCCTGCACGTGATCGACCGCGAGGGGAACGTGGTGCGGCGCAACCGCCGCTCCTTGGAGCTTTTGGGCTGGCCCCACCGCCGCAGCCTCCACGTCACGGAGTACGTGCACCCCCAGAACCTCGACGAGTTTCGGCTGGAATTGGAACGGCTTTTCGAGCGCGGGGAATTGCGGGACCTCGCCCTGCGCTTCCTCACCGAGGACAAGCGCAGCCTGCCCGTGGAGGTGCAGGCCCGCCGCATCACCGGAAGGTTCGCGGTCTTGGAAGCCCGCGACCTTTCGGACCTCAAGAAGCTCGAATACGAGCTCAACCAGATGCAGGCCCGTTACCGCTGCATGATCGAAGCGGGCCTGGACACCTTGGATCTGGGGTTGATCCTTGTGGACGCCAAGGGCGAGGTGCTCTGGGCCAACCTTGCGGTGAGCCAGTTCTTCGGGCTTGAGCGCGACCAGTGGTTTGGCCGCCACGCCCTCCAGCTCATGGAGCGGGTCAGCATGGTGCTCGAGGAGGGCGAGGCCTTCTACGCCCGGGTGCGGGAGATCTACCAGGCGGGCCTGAGCGAGGAGGGCCTTGTGGTCCAGGTCCGCCCCGGCAAAGGGCGCGAGGAGAGGATCCTGCAGTACCGCTCCTTGCCCTTGGCCACCAAGGACTACAAAGGCGGGCGGGTGGACTATTTTGCGGACATCACGCCCCTCAAGCGCTTGGAGGGGGAGCTCCGCGAGCAAAAAAGGCTTTTGGAGGAGACGAACGAGCGCCTCAAGGCCTTCAACGCCGCGCTTTCGCATCAGTTGCGCAACCCCGCGCGGGCCGCGTTGGGACGGCTCCACCTCGTGCTGGCCCAGGCCGACGGCACCCTTCCCCCGCAGGTCCGGGAGGACCTGGAGAACGCCAAGCGGAGTCTGGAGCGCATGGATCGCATGATCGAGGACCTCAACCGCTACGCCAAGATGCGCTTGGACCCCTCCCAGTTCGAACCGGTGGACCTCAACCGGCTTTTGACGGAGGTGCGGGAGGATTTGGGTCCGGCCCTGGCGCGGGCGGAGCTGCGGGTGGCCCCGGACCTCCCCGTGGTGTACGGAAGGCCGCGCCTCTTGGCTGAGCTTTTTGCCAACCTCCTTCACAACGCCGTGAAGTTCCACGACAAGGACACGCCGGTGGTGGAAGTGGGATGGAGGCCCCACCGGGGGGACACCTACCTCTTCTGGGTGCGGGACAACGGTCCTGGGATTCCCGGGGAGTACCTGGAGAAAATCTTTCAGCTTTTCGAGCGGTTGGACACCACGAAGGAGGGGACCGGTGCGGGATTGGCCATCTGTCGCCGCATCGTGGAGGAGCACGGCGGCCGGATCTGGGCGGAGTCCCAGCTCGGGCAGGGTGCCACCTTCTACTTCACCCTGCCCCGGCAGCCGGTGAGAAAAGGGGTGGGGAGCGATGCCCGTTGAACGCCGGATGACGATCCTGGTGGTGGAGGACGACCCTCTGCACTACGAGCTCATCGAGCGGTCCGTGCGGAGCCTGGAGAAGGCCAATGTGCGCTACGATCTCTTTTGGGCCAAGGACGGGGAGGAGGCCCTGGACTTCCTCTTCCGCCGCAAGAACTACGCCCAGGCGCCCCGGCCCAACCTCGTCCTTTTGGATCTTTACCTCCCCAAGAAGCACGGTCTGGACGTCCTCAACGAGATCAAAAAGGACGAGAAGCTCCGCAAGATCCCGGTGATCGTGTTCACCGTCTCCACCGACGAGGAGGAGATGGTGCGGGCCTACGATTCCGGGGCCGCGGGGTTCCTGCAGAAGCCCGCATCGCCCGAGGAGTTCGAGCGCCTCCTCAGCACCGTTTGGGAGTACTGGCGGATCGCGAAGCTTCCGGACTAGCGTCCGGTCCGTAGGCCGCGAAGGTCCCCTCTTCCCGCGACGTCTGTCGTATCCCCTGTTTGCGCCCAGGCCTAAGGTGGGGGTGGCCTGGGCGTGCGAGGCGTGGCGCCGGCCCAACGGGGTTTCCAGCCCCTCCTGCTGGCCCTCCAGCGGGCGGGTGGCCGTTCGAATCGGCGAAGCACGCCCCATGACCCCCTCCTGGCCTCCTTCCTCCTCGCCGGGGGAGGGGCGAAAAGCCCCTCCCCTCTTTTCACGCCCCGCGCTTTCGGGTAGCATAGCTCAAACGCGGCCATGTGCCGAAAGGAGGTAGGTTTATGGCGCTGAGGCGCATCGGGGTTGCGGTTTTGGCGATGGTGCTGGTGGCCCTCCCGGTCTGGGCCGGGCGCGTGGCCCTCATCCTCGACGTGGGCGGCCGCGGCGACCTCTCCTTCAACGACATGGCCTTCAAAGGCACGGAGGAGGCCTGCGCCGATTTCGGTTGGGAAATGGTGGAGATTCAGTCCGCTACCTCCGCGGATTACCTCCCGAACATTCGCAACGCCGCCCGCTCCCGGCAGTTCGACCTCATCATTTGCGTGGGCTTCCTCCTTGCGGACGCCCTGAACGTGGTGGCCCCGGAGTTCCCCAACCAGAAGTTCGCCATCATCGACGCGGTGGTCCCCCATCCCAACGTCCTTTCCATCGTGTTTGAGGAGCAGGAGGGCTCGGCCCTGGTGGGCGCCCTGGCCGGCATGCTCGCCGCCCACTACGGCTACCCCTACGTGGGCGTGGTCCTGGGCATCGAGATCCCTGTCCTCTACCACTTCGAGGGCGGCTACCGCTTCGGCATCGACTGGGGCCTTCGGAAGTACGCGGAGGTCACGGGGAAGACCGCGGACGTGGGCCTCCTTTGGGTGTACACCGGGACCTTCTCGGACATCGCCAAGGGGAAGGCTGCGGCCGAGGCCCAGCTGGAGCAGGGCGCGGTGGCCGTGTACAACGTGGCCGGCCCCTTGGGCATCGGGATCCTCGAGGCCGTGACGGCCAAGCTTGCCCGCGAGGGCCGGGAGGCGGGCCCGCCCTTCATGATCGGTGTCGACGCCAACCAGGACTGGATGGGCGACGGCAATAAAGTCGTGGCCTCCATGATGAAGCGCGTGGACGTGGGCTGCTACACGGCCATCAAGATGGTCCACGAGGGCACCTTCCAGGGCGGCCTCCTCTCCTTGGGCCTCAAGAACAAGGGCGTGGGGATCAGCCGGTACGACGACCTTTTGGACTTCATCGAGTTCGGCATCAAGGCCGGCGCCATCACCGAGGCCGACCGGGCCCGCATCATCGAGAACTGGAAGGCCATGCGCGCCGCCATCCCCGCGTGGATCTGGCAGGCCGTGGACGAGCTTGAGGCCAAGATCCTCTCCGGCGAGATCGCCGTGCCCAAGCCCAAGACGCGCGAGGAGATGCTCGCCGTGCGGGCCCTCTACCCGCTCACGCGCTAGGCCAAGGGGGCCCGGGTCCTCCCGGGCCCCTTTTTCTCAACATGACGTCCTTCCTCCTGCGTGCGGAGCGCCTGACCAAGGTCTACCCGGACGGCACCGTGGCCCTAAGCGGGGTGGATCTGGAGGTCCGGCCGGGCGAGGTCCTCGGGCTCCTTGGGGAGAACGGGGCCGGGAAGACCACGCTCACCAAGATCCTCTCGGGGCTCCTTTCCCCCACTTCCGGAAGGTTGTTCACCCCTTCGGGTCCGGTGCGCTTCCACTCCCCCAAGGACGCGCTGCGGCTGGGCATCGGCATGGTGCACCAGCATTTCGCCCTTGTGGGCACCTTCACGGCCCTGGAGAACGTGGCCCTGGGCCTGGGCGGGGTGAGCCTTCCCGCCCTGCGCAAGAAGCTCGAGGCCCTCGTCGCCGAAACGGGCCTGCGCGTCCCCCTTGATGTGCCCGTGGAGAAGCTCGCCGTGGGCGAGCGCCAGCGCGTGGAGATCCTCAAGGTGCTGGCGCGAAACGTGAACCTCCTCATCTTGGACGAGCCCACGAGCGTCCTCACCCCCGCGGAGACGGCCGAGCTTTTCCGGTTCCTGCGAGCCCTCAAGGAGAACGGGAAGTCCGTGGTGTTCATCACCCACAAGCTCAAGGAGGCCCTGGCCATCACCGATCGCATCGTGGTCCTGCGGCGCGGGAGGGTGGCGGGCGAGGTGGAGACGGGGCGGACCACGGCGGCGGAGCTGGCGCGGCTCATGGTGGGGGCCGAGGAGGTGGGCCGGCTGAGCAGCGTGGAATTGGGCCTGCAAGCGGAGGCCGCGGTCAAGGAGGCCCGCGCCGCCTCCGAGCCCGCTTTGGTGGCGCAAAACTTGCGGGTGCGCGGGGACACGGGGGAGCTCGCGGTCCGCGACCTTTCCTTCGCCCTTTTTCCCGGGGAGATCCTGGGGATCGCCGGCGTGGAGGGGAACGGGCAGACGGAGCTCGTGGAGGCCCTGTGCGGGCTCCGTCCCATCGAGTCCGGGACCGTGCTCCTTTTGGGAAGATCCGTGGCCGGGCGCTCGCCCCTGGAGCTCTATCGCCTGGGCCTTGCGCACATCCCCGAGGACCGCTGGAAGCACGGCCTCATCCTTTCCTTCACCGTTATGGAGAACGCGGTTTTGGGCATGCAGCGGGAGCCCATGTTCCGCGGGGCCTTGGGGGTTTTGCGCCGGCGCGCGGCCCTGGCCCACGCCGGGCGGCTTGTGCGCGAGTTCCAGATCCAGACCGCAGGGCTCCATGTGCCCGCCAAAAGCCTCTCCGGTGGGAACCAGCAGAAGCTCATCGTGGGCCGGGAGCTCGCCAAAGGCCCCAAGGTGATCGTGGCCGCCCAGCCCACCCGGGGCCTGGACATCGGCGCCGCCCAGTTCATCCGTGAGCTTCTTTTGCGTCTTCGCGAGGAGGGACGGGCGATCCTCCTCGTCTCCGCGGATCTGGACGAAGTCCTGGCCCTTTCGGACCGGGTGGCCTTCATGTATGAGGGGACGTTCACGGGGATCGCCAAACCCGCGGAGCTCACGCCGGAGACCATCGGGCTCCTCATGGGCGGGGTGAAGGCGGGTGTGCGATGAGGCGCCTTTGGCTGGGGATCCGGCCGCTTGCGGAGTCGCTCCTCGCCGGGGTGATCGGGCTTGGGGGGGGCGCCCTCATCATGTGGGCCTGGGGCTACAACCCCTGGCCAGCCTATCGCGTGCTCTTCCAGGAAAGCTTTGGCAACGCCTATGGGCTGGCGAGCGCTCTGGCCAACGCCACGCCCCTCATCCTCACCGCTTTGGCCTTCGCCATCGGGGCGAGGGCCGGGCTCTTCATCATCGGGGCGGAGGGCATGATGTACATGGGGGCCATGGCCGCCGTGGCCACCAGCCTCCTCCGCCTCCCCTCGGGTCTTCACCCCCTCCTTAGCCTCGTCCTGGCCGCGCTCGCCGGGATCCTTTGGGGGTTGGTGCCCGCCCTCCTCCGTGCCCTCCGCGGCGTGCACGAGGTCATCTCCACCATCATGTTCAACTGGCTCAGCCACTTTTTGGCCTTCTACCTTGTGGCCAACGTCCTGGTGGATCCGGTGCGCGCGGAGAAGACCGTGTCCGTGGCGCGCACGGCGCGGCTTCCCCTGCTTGTGCGGGGCACGGATCTCTCCCTGGGCATCGTGGTGGCCGCAGGGTGCGCCCTCCTCGCCTACCTTTGGCTTTGGCACACGGTGAGCGGGTACGAAGTGCGGGCCGCCGGGGCGAACCCCGAGGCCGCCCGCTACGCCGGCGTTTCCCCCCGAACCACCGTGCTTTTGGTGTTCGCCCTGGCCGGGGCCTTTGGGGGGCTTGCGGGAGCCGTGGAGACCATGGGCCGCCCGCCCACCTACGCCGTCTACAGCGGCCTCACCAACATCGCCGGTTTTGGGTTCGATGGGATTGGCGTGGCCATGATCGGCCGGAACCACCCCCTAGGGATCATCCCCGCGGCCGTCTTCTACGGCGGGCTCCAAGCGGGGGCCCGGCTCATGCAGATGTGGGCGAAAGTCCCGTTCGAGATGGTGCGGGCCGTGCAAGGGGTGATCGTCCTGGCCCTGGCCCTTCCCGAGCTCCTCCGCATCTTCCGCCGGCTCCGCAGGGCAAGGAGGACCTCATGAACTGGGCCTATTTCTGGAGCCTCCTTTCCATTTCCCTCCACGCCATGGTGCCCATCACCCTGACGGCGGTGGGCGAGGTGATCGGGGAATCCGCCGGCCTTTTCAACATCGGTCTTGAGGGGATCCTTCTCCTTTCCGCCTTCACGGGGACGCTGGGCGCGCGGGCCGGAGGGCCCCTCTTCGGCCTTTTTGTGGGCTTGATCACCGGGCTTGGCGTGGGTTTTGTGTTCGGCCTCATTTGCGCCTACTGGAAGGGGAACCAACTCATCGCCGGCGTGGGCATCAACCTCTTCGCCCTGGGCTTTGTGGCCTTCGGTCTTCAGGTTTTGGGTTCGCCCGGCTTCTACACCGTGCCCCGAGCTGTGCAGCTTCCGCCCATCCGCACCCCGGTGGGGGCCTTCTCCCCCTTGATCCCCGTGGCCCTCGTTCTCCCGTTCTTCGTGCACGGGCTTTTAGGGCACACGCGGGTTGGGCTGCGCATCAAAGCGGTGGGCGAAAACCCCGAGGCCGCGGACGTGGCGGGAGTTCCTGTGGAGCTCGTGCAGCTTCTTTCCACCATGGCCGGGGCGGCCCTCGCGGGCCTGGCCGGGGCCTACATGTCCGTGTCCTGGCTGGGCTCGGTGACCAAGGAGATCTCCGCGGGGCGAGGGTTCATCGCCCTGGCCACCGTGGTGTTCTCAGGGCTCCGGCCCCTCTTGGCCCTGGCCGGCGGCCTTCTCTTTGGGTTCTTCGAGTCCCTGGCCACCTGGATCCAGTCCCTTCCCGGCGTGAAGGAGGTGGTGCCCTGGCAGTTCATCGCCATGATCCCCTACGTGGCCACGCTTCTTGTGGTGACGGGCCTCATCGGTCGGGTCCGCTTCCCCAAGGCGTTGGGCGTGCCCTATCGGCGGGAGTGATCGCGGTATAATGGCGTAACGGGAGGTGATTTGCGGATGAAACGTGCGGTGTGGGTATTCATCGGTCTGGCGGCGTTTGGGCTGGCGAGCCTGGCCCAAGCCCTGGGAACCCCGGAGCGGCCGATCGTCATGCTTTTTGTGCCCTCCGTGAAGGTGGACGTGATCCAGGAGGTGGGTCCGAAGATCGCCGAGGCCCTCTCCCAGCTGACGGGGCTGGTGATCAAGCCCGTGATCGCCGCGGACTACGCGGCCTTCATCGAGGCCATGATCACGGCCCAGGGCGACATGTTCGGGGTGCCCACCACGGACCAGTACGCCCGCATCACCCTGGAGAACCCCGGGGTGCGCGCGCGCTTGGCGGCGGTGCGCGCCGGCTACCCCTACTACTTCGCCAGCATTTACGCCCTGCGCGAGAAGGGCTATAAGTCCGTGTACGACCTCCAGGGCAAGGTGTGGGCCTTCGCCAGCACCCGCTCCACCTCCGGCTACGTGATCCCCAAGAAGTACTTCGACCAGTTGGGTCTGAGCTTTGCCGAGGAGAAGGCGGTGGGGACGCACGTGAACGCCATGATCGCCGTCCTTGAGGGGCAGGCCGATTTCTGCACGGGATATGGTTCGCCGCCGCTTCCTCCGGAGACGATCGCGAAGGCCCTCCAGGAGGCGGGCTGGCGCTGGGAGTACGGCATGGACCCGGAGCTTTGGCTCTGGGACCGCTGGAACAACGACATCTATCCGGAGGGGATCCGCGGCCATTGCCGGGACCTGCGCTGGGCCATCGCCACGGAGGTCAAGGTCTACGGCGACATCTGGGAGATCGTGAGGAAGGTGGGGATCGTGGGCGTGGTGGGTCCCATGCCCAACGACTGCATTGCCTTCGCCGCCGGCTTCCCCAAGGACCTTGAGGACAAGATCGTGGAAGCCATCAAGATCCACATCCGCTCGCCCGAGGGCTACGTCCTCTGGTCCCGGCCGGGGTTCTACGAGTGGTACGACGTGGTCGAGATCGACGACTCCTTCTATGACTCCTATCGTCAGCTCGCGGGATACCCCATCCCGCAGCGGTGAAGGAGGAAGGACGAGGAGGGGGGAGCGCGGGCTCCCCCCTCTTTTTCTATGGCGCACCTGGTCGTTGAGCACCTGACCAAGATCTACGAGCGCGGGAAGGTCCGCGCCCTGAACGACGTGAGTTTCTCCGTGGAGAAGGGCGCGTTCTTGGTCTTGATCGGGCTTTCCGGCTCGGGGAAGTCCACGCTTCTCCGGTGCATCAACCGGTTGGTGGAGCCCACCTCCGGCCGGGTCTTCCTCAACGGGGTGGAGCTCACGCGGCTCTCCCCCCGGGCCATGCGGAAGGTCCGCCGCCGCATCGGCATGGTCTTCCAGCAGTTCAACCTGGTGAAGCGGGCCACGGTGCTGCAGAACGTCCTTGCGGGCCGGCTCGGCTATAACCCCACGCTCTCCACCCTCCTTGGCCGCTTCCCTAAAGAGGACCTGCGCCGGGCCCAGGAGTGTCTGGCGCGCGTGGGCCTTCTGGACAAGATGTACGTCCGGGCCGATCAGCTCTCCGGCGGGCAGCAGCAGCGGGTGGGCATCGCCCGGGCCCTCATGCAGGAGCCCGAGCTCCTCCTCGCCGATGAGCCCGTCTCCGCCCTGGACCCCGCCACCTCCCACTCCGTGATGCAGTACATCGAGCAGATCAACAAGGAGGACGGGGTGACGGTCATCGCCAGCCTCCACTTCCTTTCTTTGGCGCGGCGCTATGGGCAGCGCATCATCGCCCTGCGCGCCGGCGAGATCGTGTTCGACGGTCTTCCCGAGGCCATCGACGACCACAAGTTCAAGGAGATCTACGGCGAGGAGGCGGAGGAAGTGGAGGTGCGGTGAAGCTCCTTCGCGCGCGCCTTCTTTCGTTCCTCACCGATTTCCTCCTTTGGGCCTATCTCCTTTACGGAGGCTTCACCCTCTACTACCTGGCGGCCCTGTGGAGCCCCTGGCGGCCGGAGGAGAAGCTGGTTTTGCCGGCCCTCACCCCCTGGGGCTGGGCCGTGGTGCTCGTGGGGATCCTCGAGGCCACCCTCCTCACCCGCGCCTTCGGGCCAAGCCTCGGCCAGCGGGCTTTGGGGGTGCACCTCACGCGCGAGGACGGCGGCCGCCCCGGGTTCGCCCAGCGCCTGGCCTATTTCGGGTTCGTCCACCTGGAGCTCCTCCTTTTAGGCCTCAATGTTTTTCGCGCGCCCGAGGCCCCCTGGTTTGAACGGTGGGTCGGCTTGCGCCTTGCGCCCTGGCCCAGCCCGGAAAGCGGGGTCCAACGCCCTCCTTGGTACCGCACGCTCTACGGCCTCACCGCGCTCCTTGTGGTCGCCGTGACCTTGGCCGTGGGCTGGCGCCTCACGGAGATCGATCTCCGGCGGCTGGTGCGCAACGCTTCCCGTTCCTTGCGCATCTGGCGCGGCCTGATCAACCCGGATTTCAGCTATCTCCTTCAGCCCGATCCGCGCATCAAGCTCTCCTTCCTCGACGGCCTGGTGCAATCCCTGTACATGGCCCTTTTGGCCACGGTGGCCGGGATCGTGGTGGCCTTTCCTCTCAGCTTTGCGGGGGCGCGGAACATCGCGGCCCGCAGCCCCTTGGGCTGGGCCGTCTACGGCCTTGTGCGCGGCTTCTTCAACGTCTTCCGGGCTGTGGAGTCCACGTACTGGGCGGCCATCTTCGCCATCTGGGTGGGGTTCGGCCCCTTCGCCGGAAGCCTGGCCCTCTTCCTCCACACCATCGCCGCGCTGGGGAAGCTTTTCTCGGAGCAGGTGGAGCACATCGACCCCGGTCCGGTGGAGGCCGTCACGGCCACCGGGGCCAACCTCCTTCAGGTCGTGCGCCACGCCGTGGTGCCCCAGGTCATCCCCCAGTTTTTGGCCTTTTCCCTGTACCGCTGGGACATCAACCTGCGCATGGCCACGGTGATCGCCCTCGTGGGCGGGGGTGGGATCGGCCGCCTCCTCTTCGAGTACAAGGACGACCTGCAGTGGTCGCTCGTGGGCGGGGTGATCATCCTGTTCATGATCACCGTGTGGATCATGGACTACGTCTCCGGCTGGGTGCGGGAAAAGATCGTGTGAGCCATGGTCCGTGCTTTTGCGGTTCAAGAAGCGCTGCTTCGCTGGGCGAAAGGCCTGCGTGTTCGCATCTTGCCCGCGCTTTTTGACCTGGGCACCCTAGGGTACCTCTGGGCCGCGGTCTCCGTGAGCTATAGCTACTTCCGCTTCGGCCGCATCCAGTACTCCTTCTTCCCTTGGACCACGATGCTTTGGGCGATCGTGCCCGTGGCCGCCCTCTGGTCGGCCTGGGATCAAACCGTGGGCCTGAAGGTCGTGCACCACGAGCTTCGGGGCGGGACCGCCGGCCAAAGGCTCCTCTACGCCCTGGCTTGGCCCCTTTTCCCCTTGACCCTTTTCACCGCCCTTTTCGATCCCAAGGGGCGTTCCCCCGCGGAGCTCCTCTCGGGGCTCACCCTCTCCGAGGTCACCCTCGTGGTGTACCGCCCCTGGTACCGGAGCTTGACCGGCTGGCTCGTGGCTTTGGTCCTTTTGAGCACCCTGGGTGCGGCGGTGGGCATAACCCGGGTGGAGCCGGCGCGCCTGGTCTCCGGCTTTGAAAAAACCATCAAATTCTGGAGGGCCATCGTCTCGCCGCGCTGGGACCTTTTGGTCCTGGGCCTTCGGCTTTTGGGCGAGACCCTGTTCATGGCCATCATGGCCACGGCGTTCGCCGTGCCCTTTGCCGTGATCCTCTCGTTTTTGGCGGCGCGGAACCTCATGCGCGGCCCCATCGCCCGCCCCATCTACACCGTGCTCCGCATGATCGGGAGCTTCACGCGCTCCGTGGACGCCGTGATCTGGGCCATCATCTTCGCGGTCTGGGTGGGCACGGGGTCCTTTGCCGGGGTTCTCGCCCTCCTTGTGCACTCCATCGTGGACCTCATGAAGCTTTACGCGGAGCAGCTTGAGGCCATCGACCCAGGACCGGTGGAGGCCCTCACGGCCACGGGCGCCAACCGCCTCCAGGTCATCCGCTACGCCATCATCCCCCAGATCATCAACCCCTACATTTCCTTCACCATCTACCGCTGGGACATCAACGTGCGGATGGCCACGGTGGTGGGCATGGTGGGCGGCGGCGGCATCGGCTTCCGCCTCATCCAGTACCTGCGGGGCTGGGCCTTCCAGGAGGCCACGCTCCTCACCCTCCTCATCATCCTCATGGTTTGGCTTTTGGACTGGGCTTCGGCGCGGCTTCGGGAGAAACTGGCCTAGGGCATGGGCTTTGCGTTGGCCTTGGGGGGTGGGGGAACGCGGGGCTTCGCCCACCTGGGGTTTCTTCTTGCGCTTGCGGAGCAGGGCTTGCCGCCGCAGGCCGTGGCCGGCACCTCCATGGGCGCCATCGTGGGCGGCCTCTACTGCGCGGGGCAGGACCTCGCTAAGCTCGTACGGGTCCTGGCCCACTTGGACTTGCCCTCCTTCTTTGGCCTCCCCAAGACCTATCGCACGGTGGTGGAGCAGGCAGTGGCCGCGAGTTTCCTCGAGAAACTTCGGGGGAAGCCGTGGCGGGAGCTCACGGCCCAGCGGAATGCCAGGTTTTTGGCGTTCCTGCGCCTTTTCACCAAGGGGCAGCGCTTTGAAGAGATGTCCCCGCCGTTTGTGGCCGTGGCCTGCGATCTCGTAAGCGGGGAAGAGGTGCGGATCCGCACGGGTCCAGCTTACCTAGGGATCGGGGCCAGCGCCGCCCTGCCTGGACTTCTTGGCCCCATCCGCTGGCGGGACCGGTGGCTCATCGACGGCGGCGTGGTCAACAACCTCCCCATCGATGCCGTGGCGGATCGCGCGGAGCGGGTGGTGGCCGTGGACGTGGCCGCTCCCTTGGGCGGACCGCCCACCACCCTCGTGGACGTCGCCCTCCGTGCCTACGACATCACCTCCCGAGCCCTGCGGGAACTTCAGCTCGCCCGGGCCAAAGAACGTTTGGGCGAGCGCCTGATCCTCGTGCAGCCTGAGCTCCCTTCCATTGGGCTTCTCGATTTCCATCGCCTTCCGGAGGCGGTGGAGGCCGGTCGGGAGGCGGCCCAGTCCGTGCTCGCAGAGCTACGCGCTTAACCCAAGCTCCGCCCAGGGGAGCTCCTGATCCTCGCCAGGCCGGGGCACCACGTGCAGGAAGAACTCGCGGTTCCCCTCCGGGCCTAAAAGGGGGCTGGCCACGCCCTTGCGCACGGACCAGCCCAACTCTTCGCGCACAAAACGCATAAGCTCCTCAAGGACCGCGCGGTGCACGCGGGGATCGCGCACCACGCCCTTGCGCACGTGTTCCCGGCCCGCCTCGAACTGGGGCTTCACCAAAGGCACCACATCGCCTTCCTTGCGCACGATCCCCACGAGTCTGGGAAGGATGAGGCGCAGCGAGATGAACGCGACGTCGATGGTCACAAGGTCCACGGGCTCCCCGATGTCCTCGGGTTTGAGGAACCGGGCGTTCAACCCTTCTTTCACCACCACGCGTGGGTCCTGGCGCAACATCCAGTGGAGTTGGCCGCGGCCCACGTCCACGGCGTACACCCGGGCGGCGCCGTGCTGGAGAAGGCAATCGGTGAACCCGCCGGTGGAGGCGCCGATGTCCAGACAAACCTTCCCGCTTGGGTCCAGGCGGAAGGCCTGAAGGGCGGCCGCGAGCTTCTCTCCACCCCGGGAGACGTACTTTGGAGGAGCGAGAACCTCAAGAAAAGCGGAGCGCGCAATAAGCGCGCTCGGTTTGTCCACAAGGACGCCGTTCACCCGAACCTGGCCGGCCAGGATCAGAGCCTGGGCCTTAGTCCGGGAGGGCGCAAGCCCCTTCTCCACGAGGAGGAGATCGAGCCGGGCTTTCTCCTCCGTCATCGCCGCGCCAAGGCGGCGGTATAGAGGGCCAGCCCCTCGGCGAGGACGGCGCAGGCCCGCCGCAGATCTTCCACCTTGAGCACGTAGGCCCCGCGCACCTCGTCGTGGCCCCGTCCGGGCGTGGCGTAGAAGCCCGTCCCCGGCGCGAACATCACCGTTTCCTCCCCTGGGTATTCCGTGAGCATCCAGCGGATGAAGTCCTCGCTGTCCTGAACGGGGAGGCCGAACATCACGTAGAAGGCGCCCTCGGGTTTGCGGAAGGTGACCCCAGGGATGCGCCGGAGCTCCTCGCAGAACACCTCCCGCCGGGCCCGATACTCCTCGATCATCTGGGCCACGACGGCCTGGCGGTTGGGGTCCTTCATGAAGGCGACAAGCCCAAGCTGCTCGAAGGTGGGGGCGGAAAGGCGGATCGTGGCGCATTTATAGGCGGCGGCCATGACCTCCCTGTTGCGGGAGATCAACATCCCAATACGCGCTCCGCACGCGGAAAGCCTTTTGGATATGGAGTCCACGATGATGACGCGATCCGCCGCCTCGGGGTAGGAGAGGAGGCTCTTGTGACGGCCCGCGTACACGAACTCCCGGTACACCTCGTCGGCGATGAGGAAGAGGTCGTATTTCAGGGCCAGGTCCACGAGCACGTCCAGCTCCTTTTCGGTGTACACCACCCCCGTGGGGTTGCCGGGGTTGGAAAAGAGGATGGCCTTGGTGCGGGCCGTCAGACGAGCCTCGATCTCCGCGCGGGGCGGCAGATGAAAGCCCTCCTCCCGCACGGTGGTGAGGGGCAGGATCTCCACGTTGGTGAGCCGGGCGTACCCCAAATAGTTGGGATAGAACGGCTCGGGGATGAGGATCTGGTCGCCGGGGTCGCAGGTCACGGTGAGGGCAAAGATGATGGCCTCCGATCCGCCGATGGTGATGAGGATGTTCTCGGGGGCCAGGGAGAACCCCAGCTCCGCGTAGTAGGCGCGCACGGCCTCGATGGCCTCGGGTATCCCCGGGGAGGGCGCGTAGTCCAAGACCTCGATTTTGGCCTCGCGAACCCCCCGCATGAAGGATTCGGGCGTGGGGATGTCCGGTTGTCCGATGTTCAGGTGGTAGACCTTTTTGCCCTTGCGCTTGGCCTCCACGGCCAAGGGGTACAGGCGGCGGATGGGTGAGGCCGGAGCCGCTTGGCTACGAGCCGATATGTTAGGCATAGGAGAGGATCCACACCTCCTTCGTCCTGGGAAGATTCTCCGCGGTGATCTCCGCTTCCCCTTTGAACTCGCGAACGGTAAGGTCCACGGCCTCCAGGAACTCCTGCACGGGGCGGATGGGCCAGTCCTTCACGGCCTCCGTGCGGTAGTGCATGGGGATGACCACCCGCAGGCTGGGGAGGGCCTGCACGATCTCCTTCGCCTCCTTGGGGCCAACAGTGTAGAAGCCGCCCACGGGGAGAAGGGCGACCTGCACATCCTCCAGGGGCTTGAGCTGCTCGGCGGTGAGGGTGTGACCGAGATCCCCAAAGTGGGCGAGCACCACCTGGTCCACGACCATGCGGAAGATCACGTTTTTGCCCCGCTCTTTCCCGCCCTTGGGGTCGTGGAAGGCGGCGATCCCCCGAATGTGCACACCCCGCACGCTCCACTCGCCCACCCCCCGGAGGACCTCGGGGTTCCCCTTCACCCGGTCCACCGCGTTGTGATCAAAATGCTCATGGGAGACGGTGACGATGTGGGCGGGCCCCTCCGGGGCTTTATAGGGCACGCTGGCGTCGTAGGGATCGGTGAGGATCACCGTGCCCTCGGCGGAGGTGATGCGGAAACAGGCATGCCCATACCACAGGATTTTCACCGAGAACCACCTCCTGACCTGCCCGGTCAGGTTTACTCTACCCGATTTGGCGCGTTTGGGGCAAGCGGGAAAGCGCGCGGCGCACGAGGAGATCCACCAAATCGTCGTAGCTTAGCCCGGCGGCCTGAGCGGCCCGGGGGAACAGGGAAAGCTCGGTCATCCCGGGCAGGGTGTTCACCTCAAGGACATAGGCCACGCCCTCGGGGGAGAGGCGGAGGTCCACGCGGGCCAGGTCCCGGCAGCCCAAAAGGAGGAAGGCCTCGCGCGCGGCCCCTTCCACGCGCGCGGCCTCCTCTGGGGAAAGGGGGGCTGGGCAAAGGACCTCGCAGGCGCCGGGGGTGTACTTGGCCGTCCAGTCGAAGAGCTCCCCCGCTTTGGGGCGCAGCTCCACGAGCGGCAAAACCCGCAGGCCTTCGTCCGTCTCCAGGAGGGCGGCGGTCACCTCCCGGCCGGGGATGAACTTCTCCACGAGGAATTCCCCGTAGCGCTGAGCCAATTTCTCCGCGGCGGGCGCGAGCTCTTCCTCCGTGCGGATGAGATGCACGTCCACGCTGGAGCCCTCGCGCCGCGGCTTGAGCACCAACGGGAACCCCAGCTCCTTGGCGCGCTCCAAAAAGGGCAGAAGCTCCCCGCCGGGAAAGAAGAGCCAAGGCGGGGTGGCCAAGCCCTTCCCCTGGAAGGCCTTCTTGGCCTCCACCTTGTCCATGGCGAGCGCGGAGGCCAGGGGGCCGGAGCCCACATAGGCCTTGCCCATGAGTTCCAAAAGGAGCTGCACGGTGCCGTCCTCCCCAGGCCCGCCGTGCAGGATGTTGAACACCACGGTGTAGGGGGCAAGGCGCCTGGGGAGGCCGTCGAAGGTGTCGATCGCGAGGAGGTCCGCATCCCAACCCTTGCGCACAAGGGCGGCATGGACGCCTTTCCCTGAGCGCAGGGAGATCTCGCGCTCCGCGGAGGTCCCGCCACAGAGAACCGCAATTCTTGCGCGCACGGCCCAATCCTTGACGAACGAAAAGGCCAGGGCAAGGGCGTTCGTCCCTCCTTTGGGCTTGGGTGGAGGAAGCACGCGCTCCTTCGCTACCATTCCGCTATGCTTGAGCGTTACCGCGGTTTTCTTTTGGACATCGACGGGGTCCTCGTGCGGGGTGGGCAGGCCCTGCCCGGTGCGGCCGAGGCCCTGGCCCATCTGCGTGGCCGTGGCCCGGTTCTCCTCCTCACCAACAACTCCACGAAGTCCCGGGCGGGCACGGCGGAGCGGCTCCGCCGCGCGGGCATTTTGGCCGAGCCCCACGAAGTCCTCCCTAGCTCCTTCGTGGCCGCGCGCTTTCTGCGCACGCGCTTTGGGCCCGTGCGGTTTTGGTACATCGGCGAGGAGGGGATCCGCGAGGAGATGGGGGCCGCCGGCCACACGCTGGTGGGCCCGGAGGAGGCGGAGTGGATCGTGGTGGGCATGGACCGCGAGCTCACCTATGCGAAGCTGGGGCAGGCCCTGCGGGCCCTCCTGCGGGGAGCCCGACTTTTGGCCACCAACGAGGACCCCACCTTTCCCACACCTGAAGGCCTTGTGCCGGGCGCGGGCGCGGTGGTGGGCGCTCTCCGCGGCATGGGCTTTCCCCCGGAGATCGTGGTGGGGAAGCCCTCGCCCATTGCCTTCCAAGTGGCCCTGGAGGTCCTGGGCCTTGGGGCTTCCGAGGTGCTCATGATTGGGGACCGCTTGGACACGGACGTGGTTGGCGCCCAGGGCCTGGGCATGGACACGGCCCTCGTCCTCTCCGGGGTTACCCGCGCCGAGGAGCTTGCGGGCACGAAAGTTAAGCCCACCTACGTGGCCCAGGATCTTTGGGCCCTCGTGCAGGAAAGGCTTGTGCAGTGCTAGAATTTCGGTGATGGAGATCGTGGTGCGATCGCCGCGGCTCGGCGAGGTGCGGGCTTTGCTTGAAGAGGATCGCGCGCCCAAGACCGTGGCCGCCCTGTGCCAAGCCCTGCCCCTCAAGGCCCAGGCCAGCCGGTGGGGAAAAGAGATCTACTTCGCTACCCCCGTGGCGGTGGAGCTGGAAAAGGGGGTGGAGGTGGTGGAGAAGGGGGCCATCGGCTATTGGCCGCCGGGCCGGGCCCTGTGCCTCTTTTTCGGGCCCACTCCGGCCTCCCGCCACCCCGGGGAGATCCGGCCCGCCAGCCCGGTGACCGTGGTGGGCCGCCTCCTCGGGGATCCCGAGGTTCTGGACAAGGTTCAGGATGGCGACCCCATCGAAATCCTTCCCGCTTGAGCCCCGCACCCCCGAGGGGGTCACCTACCTCGGGCTTGGGGTGAACCTGGGGCTCTTCGGCCTCAAGGTCGGGCTGGGTTTGGCTCTGGGCTCCACGGCCCTTTTCGCCGACGGGATCCACTCCCTAAGCGACCTGGCCACGGATTTCGTCACCCTGGGAGGCCTGCGTTTGGCCCGACGTCCCCCGGACGAGACCCACGCCTACGGCCATGGGAAGTTCGAGACCATGGCCGGAACGCTGGTGGCCTTGGCCCTCCTGGGCGTGGGTGTGTTCATCGTGTGGGAGGCCCTTTCCGCCCTGCGCCTGGGGCCCAGGGTCCGCCTGGGCTGGGCCGTGGCCTTGACGGCCGCCCTGTCCGTGGCCCTCAAGGAATGGCTGTACCGAGCCACCGTGCGGCTTGGTCGGTCGGTGCACAGCGCTGCGCTCTTGGCCAACGCCTGGCACCACCGCAGCGATGCCCTCTCCTCGGTGCCCGTCCTCATCGGCGGGATCTGCGCCAACTTCGGCCTCACCAAGGTGGACGGGATCGCCGCGGTCCTGGTGGCCCTCCTCATCGGCTGGGCCGCTTTGGGCATCCTGCGGCGGGCCACCCACGAGCTTTCCGAGGGCGCCTTTCCCCGAAGGGAGCGGGACAAGGTCATCCAGGCCATTGAGGGGGTGGAGGGGGTGCAGAGCTGGCACAAGCTGCGCACCCGCTATTCCGGGCAGGACGCCTTCGTGGACGTGCACATCCAGGTGGATCCCGAGCTTTCTGTGGCCGACTCTCATGCCATCGCTTCCCGGGTGGAGGAGGCGGTGCGGGAGGCCCTGGGCGGCCGGGCCTCCGTGGTCGTCCACGTGGAGCCCCTCTCGGACCGGGAGGACTAGGCCTGGGGGCTCCTGGGGAATTGGAAGCCCTTGGCGAAGACGCGAAGAAGAACCTGTGTGCCCGAAGCCGGTGAGGCCGAAGGTTTCGCCCTTGCTTCCCAAGATCGAGCCTTCCCTTGGTGAGAAGCTCCGAAGTTTCCGTTTCTTGTGCCGAAGATCGCGGCTAAACTTTGTGCGCAGGAGGATCCGATGAGGAGAGCGTGGCTTCTGGTAGTGGGGTGGGCAGCGTTGGGGATGGCGGGACCCGTGCTCTTGCAGATGGGGCCGAAGTCCTTGGCCCTGGATTTCCCCAGCGCGATTTGGCCAATTTGGCAAGGCTCCCTGGCCTTCGGGGGCGGGGAAAGGCGGGCCCAGGGATTGCCCTTGGCCCCCATCGTCCGGGCCCTGGGTGGAATGAGCGAAGCCGATGTCTTCTTCGTGTTCGCGCCCACAGGAGAGGTCCTCGCCCGCCTGGGCTGGGAGGAGGTGGCTTCCGCGGCGCTCGTGTTCTTCGTGGAGGGAGAAAGCGCCGTGGAAGCCCCGCTCGTGTGGCTCCCGGATCAGTCCTCTGCCTTCCCCGTGCGATGGCTCGTCCTGAACTGGCAAGGGGAGAGGCTTCCCGAGGTCGGGGTTTGGCCGGAGCGGGCCAGCCTTACCCTGGCCACGCCCGCGGGCGAACGCACCTTCTCCTTGGCCGAGCTCGAGACCACCTTTGTGGCCCTCACCTACCCCGGCACCTACACCCGGAGCTCCGGGGAGAGGGTGACGTCGTTCTGGACGGGCATCCCGCTTTGGGATCTCCTGGGGAACTGGCCGGCGGACGCGGAGATCGAGGTCGTGGCCGCGGACGGCTACCGCATGCGTTACCGCTACGGCTCCCTTCAGGATGGGGAGGGGCTTTGGCTTTTGGCCTTCAAACAGGACGGGAAGTATCTTCCCTTCAACCCCGGGTACTTCCGGCTGGTGAAGGCGGGCCCCGGGAACCCGAGCTTTACCGCCGCCGCCTCCGCGCGCATGGTCGTGCGCTTGGAGGTCCGTGGCCCCTATCAGCCCTACTCCCTGAGGCTCGTGGGCGCACGGGAGCAGGTGTTCTCCCGCTGGGATCTGGAGACGGGGATCGCCTGCCCCTGCCGCGCCCGCACCGTGTTCGCCACCCACCGGGGCGAGACCCGGGCGTACACGGGCCTCCCCCTCTGGCGCCTCTTGGCCTACGTGGACGATGAGGTGGCTCCCCAAGGCCCGGGGATCAGGTTCGATGACGCGGCGTTCAACCGGGTGTTGGCCCAGGCCGGCTACATCGTGGAGATCCGCGCCGCCGACGGCTTCTTTCAGGTGATCCCCAGCACCTTCCTGGCCGGGGAGGACCGGTTCATCCTGGCCCTGAAGGTGGACGGCCGCTTCCTTTCCGAGGCGGAGGGCGGGCCCCTCCTCTTCGTCTGGGACGACGGCGTTTCCGCTCCGCCGGGGCTCAAGCGGGTGAAGGGGGTCACGGAGATCCTCATCCAGCCCAAGGGGTGAGCCCATGGCGGAGGGGGTGCGTCCTCCTCGGCTGGGCTTCTTTGTGCGCGAGCCCTACGCCAGCCAGATCGTGGCTGGGCTGAAGACCTGGGAGATCCGGCGCTACCCCACGGAGATCCGAGGGAGGGTGGGGGTGGTGAGCTCCCGCGGCTGGATCGGCACGGTGGTGATCCGTGAGGTCCTGGGGCCTTTTTCCCTGGAGGAGCTGGCGGCCCACCAGGGGAAACACCGGGCCGACCCGGAGTTCCTGCGGGCGTACGCGCGGGGAAAGCCCCTGTACGTGTGGGTGCTCTCCGACCCGGAGGAGTTCGCCGAGCCCATACCCGTTCAGAGGCCGCGGGGGCCGGCCGTGTGGGTGCGCCTGGATCGCCTAGGCGGCTAGGGCCACGCCGCCGTGGCCCACAAGGAGCACGCGGTCCGGGCTTAGAGCCCGCACCACCTCCGGCCGGTGGGTGGCGAGGATCAACGTGATCCCCTTCTCCCGGCAGAGCTCCGCGACTTTGCGGGCCACGCGGGTCGCGGCCGGCGGGTCCAGATGGGCCCCAAACTCATCGAGCAAAAGCAGGTTGGGCCGCTGGGCCACAAGGTAAGCCAGGCGTGCCCGCTCCTTCTGCCCGGTGGAAAGCTCGGCGAACCTGGCCCGGTAGAGCACGACATCCGCGATTCCCGTGACGTTCAGGATCTCAATGGCCATGGTCACATCGCCCGTGAGCTCGTAGAGGACCTGGAGGAGAGGGGTGCGGCCGAATTTGGGCTCAAGCTCCCCGGGAAGGTAGACGCCGGGTTTTGCGTTTGGGGGGACCTCGATGGTCCCCGATTGCAAGCGGGATAAAATCCGTTCCTCCCCGACGGCTGCGGCCCAAAGGAGGCGCAAAAACGTGCTCTTGCCCGCCCCGGAGGCGCCCACCAAGGCCACGACGCTTTTGGGCTCGAGGGTGAGGGAAAGGTTGCGGAAGACCACGCGCTGGATGGCCCTCCGGCGCACGCCGAAGGCCAGAAGGGCCTCTTGGACAGGTTCGGCCATGTGCGCGATCTCCAGAACGTTCTCGTAGCGGTAGGAGACGCGCTGAAGGCGGATGGGGCCGGAAAGGGGCTCCACAGGGGGGAAGGCCGGCCGGTACAGTCGGCCCCTGTGCTTCCGGGCCAGGGGATCGGCCCGCAGGAAGCCCTTCACCCTTTGCTCCGCCTCATCCTGGAGGGGAAGGACGAGGAAAGGGCGGCCGGAGGCGGTGTCCCCGATGTACACGAAGCCCGCGCGCTCCAAAAACGGGTTGTAGCGGGCCATTTGGGCCACCGTCTCCAGAACGCGCTTGGGTTTGCGCATCTCAGGGATGCGGCGTTCCCGGATCCAGGCCACGGCCGCCTCCAGGGCCAGCCTCCCCAGCCCTTCCGCCCGGTAGTCCGGATGGATCACCACCCGCGCGAGCCGCGCCGCTTGGGTGTCGCAAAGAGCGAGGGCCTCCCCTTGCGCCTCCCACCAGAGTTCAAAGGGCGAGCGGTCGGGATTGAGAGCCCGCAGCTCCTGGACCTGCCGTTCCGGCCAAAACGTGGGCTCGTACCACTCCGCGGGGAAGATCTCCTTGCGGATGTGGGGCTGGACGCGGCCGTCGGGGAGGCGGCGGTGCACAAGGGGCAAGGGCGGGTCGATGCGCACATAGCCCACGTAGCGGGGCTCGTAGGGCTCGCGCTCCTCCAGGGTGAGCACGAGGAAGCGGGAGGCGCGGGTGGCGTCCAAAAGGTCGGCGAAGCGCATGGGCCGGCCGCAGCGCGGGCAAAGAGGCCGCACGTTGGCCTCCTGAAGAGCGCGGTCCTCGAGGCACCACCAGCGGGCCAAAACCTCCTCCTCCGCGGCGTAGTGGTGCTGCTCCAGGGCCACGATGGCCTCGTAGTCCGACTCCAGGCCGGCCTCTCGAGCCTCCAAGAGGTACGTGTAGAAGACCTCCCCGGTGAGGGGGGAAGCCCGCTCCCGGACGAATCTGGTCCGGTAGAGGGGCCAGACGAGCAAGGGCTCCCCGTCCACGAGGCGCCAGAGTTTGTAGCTTGCAAACGCGAGGTTCTCCGGGTCCGCCTCGGGAAGAAGCTCAAGGAGGACCTCCTCGCCGGGGCGGAACCACTGGGCCACGCTGCCCGTCATGGGCAGGCGCAAAGGCCCCCTTTCGCCCTCGACCACAAGCACCCCATACCACCGGTAACGTAAGGGGTCGAGCTGGACGGCGATGACGTGTGCTTTTTCCGCGCGGGAGCTTGGCGGCATCAGCCTTCCACGCTGAGGGACACGTTATTGGCGGCGCACAGGGTCTGGCTCACCACGCAACGGCCCACGAAGGCCTCGGCCTTCTCCCTTTTCTCCTCGGGGAGGCCAGGGATGCGCACGCGCACGCGAAAATCCCGGACGACCATGGGTGGATCCGCAAGCTCCGCCTCGGCCTGGACCTCTACCGGGCCGGAAAGGCCCTCCCGCTGCGCAAACATTTGGGCGAAGATGGCGGAGCAAGCGGCCAAGGAGGCGAGGAGGAGCTCCGGCGGGGTAGGCCCCGCGTCCTTCCCGCCCTTGTCCGGGGTGAGGTCCGCAAGAAGCCGATGCTGGCGAATCCCAACCTCGACTTGAAAACCTTGGTTCACCCGAGCCTGCACGTTCAATTTGGCCATAGGCGCTCCTTTCCCAAAACCTTAACCAAGGGAGCGCGGAGTCAGCAACGTTTCCCGTTTCGGATGCCGGGCGTGCAGAAATGGGGGAGGCTAGCGCCGCGTCTTTCCGCCCCCTTTCGCCTTCCCCATGGCGCAAACTTTTTGGCGTGCCCGCGCTCTAACGCTTTGCCCGACCAGGGTTTTCGAACCAGACCACAGCAAGGTAGCTTTGCAGGCGGTTGAACTCCTCCACGTTGGCCAGAAGATCCAGATCGCCGTCGCCGTCCACATCGTAGGGGATGAGGCGGTCCCACTTCTCGCCGTTGAAGGGGCCCAAGCCCAGGAATCCTGAGCCCCACTTGATCACGTGGGGGCGCCAACCCGCCCCCGTTTGCTCCAACCACCACACGGCGGCCACGTCCTTGGGGAGGAGGCCGTCGCGGTGGATGGCGGCGCCCACGATATCGAGCCTTCCGTCGCCGTTGAGGTCCGCCAACGCGAGGGGACGGGAGCGCCAGCGTAGGGCAGGGGGCTTCTCCACAAGCACGTGCTCAAACTGCAGGGCCCCTCCGGGCTCGGTGCGGTTGTAGAAGAGGTGCACGAAATTTTCGCTTTGGGCAGCGATGTCCGGCCGGCCGTCCCCATCGAGGTCCCCCACCGCCACCTGCTCCTTCCCGTAGAACTCTGGGCTTTGGTAGAGCACGAACTTGGGCCACGGCTGTCCAAGGCCGGATGGGCCCGGGTTCCGGTAGAGGAGCACGGCCTCCTCCTCATCCGGCGTGTCCCAGTCGGCGTTGTTGATGACAAGGTCGAGAAATCCGTCGCCATCGATATCGTGTAGGACAAAGCCGTGGCCGCTGGGAATCGCGGGATCGATGGGGTGGGCCCGCCAAAGCGCGAGGTCACGGGGGTCACCCCCCAAGCCCCGGGGATTGCGAAACCAGCGGAGCCCAGCGTAGCGCAGGCCCTGGAGGGCGGGGGGGTCCTTGGGGCCGCCGGCTGGCCGGCTGGCCCGTCCCCCGACCACGATATCCGGGAATCCGTCCCCGTCAATGTCCGCCACTTGGACTTCCAGGAAGTGCCAGCCTCCCCGGCTTTCCGGAAGGAGCCCGCCCGGAGACCACCGCAGCCCCGCTCCTCCCCAAAGCACGGAGATCCCCGGTTCCAGGGAGGCTCCCTCAACCCCATGGACCACCACGATGTCCACAAAACCGTCGCCGTCGAGGTCTCCAAACGCGGCGTTCTCGGCGTTGGGGAAAAAGCCGACGTCCACGGCGGGCCAGTATCGCCAGCGGCAGAGCCCTGGGCCCGGATGGAGCACGACCCGAATGCGCCCGGAGAACTCGTAGTTCACGAGGAGGTCGGGGTAACCGTCGCCGTTTGCGTCCGCGAGGTCCAAGCCATTGGGGAGCCAGTCGCCGGGGTTGTCCACCGGCCACATGGGCCAGGGTTTTCCGAGCTCGGGGCGGACGCGCAGGTCCCCAGGATACGGGGGCCAGACCCCAGTGAGCACGTCCCGCAGGTAAAAAAGGGAGGCCACGACGAAGGGGAGGACGAGGAGGACGCGGGCCATCAGCGGCGGATCGTGACCTTGCGGCGGTTTTGGCCGGCGTGTTCCAAGAACACCCAGACCGCGCCCTTAGGGATGAGGTCGGGGAAGCGGTCGGCCCACTCCACGGCCGTCACCCCGCGCTCGGGGGGGAGGAGTTCGTCCAGCCCCACTTCCCGAAGCTCCCCAGGGTGGCGCAGGCGGTAGAGGTCCAGGTGGTGCAGGGGTTTTGTTCCCAAGTACGTGCGGGCCAAAAGGAAGCTTGGGGAGAGCACCTCTTCGGGGATGAAAAGGCCCCGGGCGAGGCCCTTCACGAACGTGGTTTTCCCTGTGCCCAAGGGTCCCACCAGGGCCACCACGTCCCCGTCGCGGAGCCGCCGGGCCAAATCCGCGGCCAGCTCCATGGTCTCCTCGGGCCCTTCCGTGATCACGACCCGCTCCATTTTTAGGTGCGCAGGCGGACCCCAAGCTCCGCCAAAGCCCCGAGGATCCGCCCCACGGCCTCCTCCACCTCCTCCGCCGAGAGGGTGTGCTCGGGATGGCGGAAGGAGAGCTCGTAGGTCAGGCTCACCGATCCCTGGGGGATCCCTGGCCCTTGGTAGCGGTCGTACAAGAAAGCGCTCTCCACCAGGGGCTCGGCCAGGATCCGGGCCCGGACTTCGGCCTCGGGAAGCCCCTCCGGCGCGAGGAGGGAGAGGTCGCGCTTGGAGGCGGGGAAGCGGGGGAGGGGGCGGTAGGCTGCGGGCCGGGCATGGGCCTGAAGCAAGGGGAGGCGGAGTTCCGCGAAGAGCACCCGCCGTTCGCCCGGAAGGTCCAGAAGCTCGGGGTTCACCTCGCCGAGAACACCGGCCGCCTCTTGGCCAAGGAGGATCGTGGCCCTACGGAACGGGTGCAGCCGAGGATCGTCGCAGGGCCCCAGGCGCCAGTCCTCCACGCGCAAAGCGGAGAGGAGGGCCTCCACCGCGCCCTTCAGCTCCGCCGGCCCATAGGGGGCCTTTCCGGAAAGGGGGAGATCCGGCCGACCAAAGAGCACGAAGCCCACGCGGTATTCCTCCCTTGCGGCCCCGTTTTCCACGAAGAAAACCTTGCCCACCTCGAACAGGGCGCCGCCGGGGATCTGGGCGCTCAGGTTCTCCCGCACGGCCCCTAGGAGGCCGGGAAGCAGGCTTTTTCGCAGCCCCTCCTGGCCCAGGGCCATGGGGTTGCGGAGGAGCACCTCCCCTTCCGCCGCGGGCACAAGGGGGAACGTGTAGGCCTCCGTGAAACCCAGCCCCGCGAGGGTCCGCCGCACCCGATCGGCGAACTCCTCCTCCGGGGCCTTCCTTCCCACCCGCGGCGGGACGGAAGGAGCAAGCTCAGGGATGCGGTCGTAGCCGTAAAGCCGGGCGAGCTCCTCTAGGAGATCCTCCTCGCGCGCGAGGTCCGCCCGATGGAAGGGGATCTCCGCCTCCCAGCCGTCCTTTCGGGGCTTGAGCCCAAGGCCCAGGCGGGAAAGGCTTTCGGCAACCTCGCTTTCGGGGATGGCCACGCCCAAGAACTCGGGGATGCGGGCCCGCCGGAGCACCACCGTGCGGCGCTCCGGCCGGCGCAGATAAACGTCCACGGCGCCCTGGGCCACCGTGCCGCCCTTGTTTTGGGCCAAAAGGGCGCAGAAGCGGCGGGAGGCGAGGTCCACGTTCTCGGAGGACAGGCCGCGCTCAAAGCGCAGGGAGGCCTCGGTGCGCAGGCCCAAAAGGCGGGAGCCCCGGCGGATCCGGGCCGGGGCGAAGGCCGCCGCCTCAAGGAGCACGTCCCGCGTGGCCTCCCCCACCTCCGTTTCCTCCCCGCCCATGATCCCCGCCAGGGCCACCGGCCTTGCCGCATCGGCGATGACCAGGATCTCCGGGGAGAGCGGGCGCTCCACGCCGTCCAGGGTGCGCAAGGACTCGTCCCGACGGGCCCGGCGCACCACGATCCTCCCCTCCCCAAGCCTCGCGTGATCGAAGGCGTGGAGAGGATGCCCCACTTCCAGCATCACGTAGTTCGTGAGGTCCACGACGAGGGAGATGGGGCGCAGGCCGGCCTTGAGGAGACGGGCCTGGAGGGTGAGGGGCGAGGGCCGCCAGGAAACGCCCTGGATCACCCGGGCCACGTAGCGGGGGCAGTCCTCCCCCGATTCCACTTCCACTGCGGTCAACTCCTCGGCCCGCCGCAAGCCCTCCGGGAACGCCAAGGAAAGCTCACACAAATCCGTGTGGAAAAGGGCGGCGAACTCCCGGGCCAGGCCATAGACCCCAAGAAGATCGGGCCGGTTCGAGGTGATCTTCAGATCCAGGATGAGATCCGGAAGCTCGAGGATCCCCGCAAGCTCGGCGCCAAGAGGGGTTTCGGGCGGAAGCTCCCAGATCCCCGGGGACTTCTCCTCCAAGCCCAGCTCCTCGCGGGACAGGATCATGCCCGTGCTTTTCACCCCGCGGATGTGCGTTTCCTCCACGAGGCCTTGGGGAAGGCGGGCGCCGGGGAGGGCGAAGGGGACGAGCATCCCTTGGGCCACGTTGGGCGCCCCGCACACCGTCGTGTACGTCTCGTTCCCCAAAGACACCGTGCACACCCGGAGGTTCTCCGCGCGGGGATGGGGTTCTATGGTCTCAACCCTTCCCACCCGGACCCCTTCAGCCCGAAGTTCCTGGATCGCTTCCACCTCCAAGCCCGCCAGGGTGAGCCGTTCGGCGAGGGCTGCGGGCGCAAGGTCCGGAAGCTCCACATACTCCGAAAGCCAGCGCAAAGAGACCCGCATAGGCTCTCCTCAACCCGCGAGGCCGAAGTATAGGAGCACGGGTCCGGCGGGAAGAAGGGGCCAGGTCAGGCCCACCACCCCCTGCAGGACGAGGAGCCCGCCCAGAGCCTCCAGGGTGATCCAAACCTCCCCGCCCACCTCTAGGAAGGTGCTGCGGTTTTCCGGGTCATTCCAAAGCTGGCCTGCGGCGAGGAAGAGGCGGGGGCGGGCCTCGCTCAGGAGCGCCGCCTGGGCCAAGGAGTAGGCGGGAAGGATGGGGGGAAGCCAAAGGCCGAGGACGGCCGCGGCCTTGTTCTGGGCCTGGGGCGCTCCTTCCTCGCCCAGCGCCAGGAAACGCAGCTCCGCAAGGGTCGGCCAAAAGCGCGGGGGAAGCTCCGGGCTGGCGAAACCCAAGGAGAGGGTGAGCGTGGGGTAAAGGTGCGGGCCCAGGGCGAAAAGCTCGGTGTGAGAAAAGCTCAACCCGTAGCCGCCCTTCGCAAGAAGGAGGGAGGCAGAGCCCGCACAGGCCCGCGCCACCGCCATGGACCAGGAAAGCCCAAGCCCGAAGGCCCATTCCGGAAGCCGAGCCAGGGTGAGGGAAAACGCCCCCACCTGCTCCCAGTAGGTCGCGGTCGAACCCGTCCGGGGCGTGGCCCAAAGATAACGGGTGAGGGTCACGCTTCCCACGAGGCTCTCCTGCACCCGGGCCCAGCCCGAGAGCGCGCCTGTGCGGCCAAACCGGATCCAGCCCCCTGCGGCCCGCTCCTGGGGGTACACGGCGAAGCCGAAGCGGTTCAGGTACTGGAGGGAGAAGGCACCGCTGGGATCGGCCCTCACCACGTACGCATCGAGGGGAAGCTCGTTGCGCATCGCCCACACATAGCGGCGGGGCCAGCGGTTGTTGAGCCGGTTCGTGTCCAGCACGCGGTGCTCCGGATCCAAGACGACCTCCCGCACAGGGAAATCCGTGGCGACGGTCAGGGTTTCCACGGCCTCCCCCTTGGGCTCCCACCGCAGGGTTTTCCGGCGGTCCTCGGGGCCGCGGAGCTCCACGGGGACGGGAAGGACCCCGGTCCCTGCGTAGGTGAGGATGAGCTCAATTTCGTAGCCTTCTTCCGTGCGGCGTTGGCGGAATCCGGCAATCCCATAGTCGGCCCAGGCCTCGCCCCAGACCCAGTCCGCAAAGAATCGCTGAAGGTCTTGACCGCTTTCCTCCTCCACGATCCCCTTGAGGGCGGCCACGGTGAGCTTCTTTCCCCGGAACTCCTGGGCGGCCCGGCGCAGGGCCTGCTGGAAGGCGTCCGCGCCCACGAGGTGGGCCAGGGCCCGCAGCACCAAATACCCCTTGTTGTAGAGGCGGTCGGGCGTAACCTGGTCGTAGCGCACCTCCCGCGTGGGCTTCACCACCGCCTCGTCGAACCCGAGGAACGCGAGCTCCAAGTAGGGGAGCTCCGTGAGGTGCTCCCGCAGGTTCAAAAAGCCCAGGTAGTAGCTCACGAGCTCCTCGCCCAGGCCCTTTTTGTCGAACACGAAGAGGTTTCCGCCCTCGCTTCCGAAGCGCTCCTCGTACCAGCTGATGGCGAGGTACTGGGTGAGGCCCTCGGAGAGCCAGTTCTCCGCGTCGAAGTCCACGCCCGTGCCGATTCCCCACCAGAAGTGCGCGAGCTCATGGGCCAGGACGTAGAGGCCCAGGCGGGTGAGGGTGTTGCTGGCGGTGAGGTTTTCCCGGGCGAAGAACCAGCGGGGAAGGAACACGATTCCTTCCGCGGTCATGGCCACGCCCACGTCGGCGGGATGCTCAACCACCAGGATCCGCGAAAAGGGATAGGGGCCGAAGCGCTCCTCGTACCAGGCGAGGATCTCCGGGGCCCAGGTGAGGAGGGCCCGCAATCCCCCCTCATCCCCCGGCAGGGCCACGCCCTCCCATTGCCGCCCCCCCATCTCCAGGACGAAGGGGCGGAAGCGCTCCGCGGGGCCAAAGTACAGGGCCACGGAGCTCACGGGGTGAGGAAAACTCGTGCGGAAGAGGTTTCCTTCGGCCGATGCCTCCCCGGGCAGGAAGGCCCGCCACCCCTCGGGCAGGACGAGCTCCACCTCGTAGCGGTGGAAGGGGAGGACAAGGGGCAGGGTTTCCCCAGGCGGGGCGGGAAGAAGGATGGGATGCCAGCCGAAGCGCCAGGTGTAGATGTCCTCGAACCTTCCGGGCTCGACCCACACGTGGGGGAAGCGGGTGCGAAAGGTGAGGCGCAGCGTCCCCGGCTCCTTGGGGAGGAACACGCGGAGGAGGACGTCGCGGAGCGAGTAGGTCTGGTAGGTGGCGGGAGCGGGGAGGAGTTCGTACGCCAAGGGTCTAGCGCCCGGCTCCCACACCACCTCCTCCACCCGCGTCCACGAGGGGTCAAAACCCCAAACGTAGGTGGAATCAAGGACGAGGGGGGAGACATAGGGGTTCTTTTCCTGCCCCAGGTTGGCCAGGAGCACGAACCACGCCTCCTCTTCGGGCGCGGCGAACTCCACCCACTGGGTGCCCCGGAGCTCGTGGGTTTTGGGATCGAACTCACCGACGATGCGAACCGGGGCGGCCGAAGCGGCTGCACCCAAAACCATCACCCAAAGCAAAAAGTGGCGCACGCGAAAGCCTCCTTCAGTCCTCAGGTTTCTTCTCCGTCGGTGCGGGGAGAATGGTAACGCGGACCGTTTGGATTTCCCGCTCCGTGGCCTCCTCCACCGTGAGCTCCACCGTGCCCAGTCGGACCTTGGTGCCCGGCTTTGGGATGTCGCCCAACGCCTCGAGGATGAGCCCGGCCACGGTCACCGCCTCCTCCTCCGGGAGGTTCAGGCCCAACGTGCGGTTGAGGCGGCGCACCTCGGTGTCCCCGTCCACCAGGGCTTCCGTGGGCGTGAGCCGCCGAATGAGCGTGCGCTGGCGCTTGCGGTCGTACTCGTCCTCGATCTCGCCCACGATCTCCTCCAGCACGTCCTCCAGGGTCACGATGCCCGCCATCCCCCCGTATTCGTCCACGACCACGGCCATGTGGGCTCGCTCCTGTTGGAACTCCCTAAGGAGGGCGCTCACCGGCTTCGTGGTGGGCACGAAGATCACGGGCCGCAGGAGGGAGGTCAGGGACACGTTGGGGTTCCCGGCGCGGGCATGGGCCAGGAGGTCCTTGGCGTGGAGGATGCCGATGACTTGGTCCAGGCGCTCCCGGTACACCGGGTAACGGGAGTGCCCGTCCCGCACGACGAAGGCGATGACCTCGGGGAGGGGGGTGTTGACCTCAATGGCCTTGACCTCGGTACGGGGGACCATGACCTCGTCGGCCGTGGTCTGATCCAAAGCCAGAATCCGGCGCATCATGTCCGCGAACTGCGCGGTGATGGCGCCCCGCTCCTCCGCCACCTCGATGAGGGAGAGGAACTGATCGCGGGTGATGGGCGGCCCCTCCCGCACCAGGAGATCCGCGCCGAAGGGGCGCACAAGGCCGGTGGAGGTGGCGCGCAGGGCCCGCACCACCGGGAAGAGGGCCCGCGTCAGGTACCACGCGGGCACCACCACCCGAAGCCCGATGGCCTCCGGCCGGTTCTTGGCCAGGGTCTTGGGCGTGACCTCCCCGATGAGGAGGAGGGCCGTGGTCATGACCGCCGTGGCGACCAGGCCCGTGACGTAAGCGGGGGCCTCGGGCGGAAGAAGGCGCAGAAAGAGGAGGGTGGCCAGGGCGGAGGCTCCCACGTTCACGAGGTTGTTGCACAAAACCAAGGTGGTGATGAAGTCGTTGGGCTCGCGCAGCAGGTGCTCCAGGGCCTTGGCCCGGCGGCCTTTGCTGGTCTTGAGGAGGTGGCGGATGCGCAGCTCAAAGAGGGAGCTCAGTGCCGTCTCCGAGGCTGAAAAGAACGCAGAAAGGATGAGGAGCAAAAGGAGGAGCAAACCTTGCGATTCCGCGCTCACCGTTCACATCACCCCAGTTCGGTATTATAGGCTCAGCGCAAAACCACGGGGTTCTGGTACGAGGAGGCGGTATGGATCTGGAGGAGTTGCGGAAGCTGTGCGCGCTCATGCGGGAGGAGGGGCTGGTGGAGCTCACCCTGGAGGAGGGCGGGCGGCGGGTGACCCTGCGGCGGGCCCTGCAGGCTCCCGCCCCGGCCGCGCCCCCGCCCCCCGCGGAAGGGGTGATCGTGCGCTCGCCCGTGGTGGGCACGTTCTGGATACGCCCAGCCCCCGGGGAGCCGCCCTTTGTGAAGGTGGGTGACCTCGTGCAGCCCGGCCAGGTCCTGTGCATCGTGGAGGCCATGAAGGTCATGAACGAGGTGCGGGCCGAGGTGGCCGGGGTGGTGGAGGAGATCCTGGTGGAGGAGGGCGACCCCGTGGAGTACGGCCAGCCCCTGTTCCGCCTCCGCCCCGTGTAGGGATGGAAAAAGTTCTCATCGCCAACCGCGGGGAGATCGCCCTGCGGATCCTTGAGGCCTGTCGGGAGGAGGGCCTCTTTGCCGTGGCCGTGTACTCCGAGGCCGAGCGGGAGGCCCTGCACGTGCGGGAGGCCCCGGAGGCTGTGTGCATCGGTCCCGCCGACCCCCGCCGCTCCTACCTTTCCATTCCTGCCCTGATCGCCGCCTGCGAGATCACCGGGGCCGATGCCCTTCATCCCGGCTACGGGTTCCTCTCGGAGAACCCGGACCTGGCGGAGATCTGCGAGGCCCACGGCATCACGTTCGTTGGCCCTCCCGCGGAGGTCCTGCGCCTGTGCGGGGACAAGGTGGTGGCGAAGGAGGCCGCCCGGGCTGCGGGCCTGCCCGTGCTCCCCGGAAGCCCGCCCCTCCAAAGCGAGGAGGAAGCGCTGGGATGGGCGGAAGAACTAGGTTTTCCCGTGCTGCTTAAGGCGGCCGCGGGGGGCGGCGGCCGCGGCATCCGCCTCCTCCGCTCCCCGGAAGAGCTCAAGGCCACGTTCCGCCAGGCCCAAAAGGAGGCGGAGCTCGCGTTCGCCGACGGCCGGGTGTACCTGGAGCGCTACATCCCCCACCCCCGCCACGTGGAGGTTCAGATCCTGGCCGACAAGTTCGGGAACGTGGTGCACTGGGGCACCCGGGACTGCACGGTGCAGCGGCGCCACCAGAAGCTCGTGGAGGAGGCGCCCGCCCCCGCCCTTCCCCCAAAGCTCCGGGAGCGGATGGCCCAAGCCGCGGTGCGCCTGGCCGAGCACATCCGCTACGTGGGCGCGGGCACCGTGGAGTTCCTCGTGGACGGCGAGGATTTCTATTTCATCGAGATCAACGCCCGCATCCAGGTGGAGCACCCCGTCTCCGAGATGCTTGTGGGGCGCAACCTCATCCGGGAGCAACTGCGTGTGGCCCAGGGCAAGCCCCTCGGCTACCGTCAAGAGCAGATCGAGCTCTATGGCCACGCCATGGAATGCCGCATCAACGCGGAGGATCCGGACCGCGATTTCCTCCCCTCCACGGGGCGGGTGTGGATCCATTCCCTTCCGGGAGGGGTGGGCGTGCGCCTCGATACCCACATCTACCAGGGCATGCCCGTCCTCCCCTACTACGATCCCCTTTTGGCCAAGGTCATCGTCCACGGGGAGGACCGGGAGGAAGCCCGCACCCGCCTCTACTCCGCCCTCCGGCGCTTCCAGATCAGCGGGGTCAAGACCAACCGGGACTTCCTCCTCGCCGTGATCTCCCATCCCCAATTCGCCCAGGCCTTTTTGGGCACGGACTTCCTTGAGCGCGTCAAATCCCAGGAGTAGACTGCTCGCGTGTTCGAGTCCCTAAGCGGGCGTCTGAGCCAGATCTTCCAGAAGCTCCGGGGGAAGGGCCTCCTCACCGAGGCCGACGTGGAGCAGGGCCTCAAGGAGATCCGCAGCGCGCTCCTTTCGGCCGACGTGCACGTGGAGGTGGTGAAGGAGCTCCTCTCCCGGGTGCGGGAGCGGGCCGTGGGCGAAAGGCTTGTGGAGTCGCTCTCCCCTGCCCAGCAGCTCTTGGCCATCGTGCGCCAGGAGATGGCCCGGGTCATGGGTGGGGAGGCTCAAAAACTCAGGCTTTCGGGGAAGCCCGCGGTGGTGGTGCTGGTGGGGCCGGCCGGTTCCGGGAAGACCACGACCGCGGCCAAGCTCGGCCGCCATCTGGCGAAGAGGGGAAGAAAACCCCTTTTGGTCTCGGCGGACCCCGAGCGGCCGGCCGCTGCCGAGCAGCTGGCGACCCTCGCCGGGCGGCTTGGCCTCCCCTGGGCCTCCGCCGATCAGGACCCCCTCGCCCAGGTGCCGCAAGTCCTTGTCCAGGCCCGCCGGAATCTCCAGGACGTGGTGATCCTGGATACCCCGGGAACCCCGCCCGGGCTTCCGCCCCCCGCGTTTCTTCCGGCGCTCCTTTCGCAGATCGAGCCCAGCGACGTGCTCCTTGTCGTCGACGCCCTCACCGGCCAGGAGGCCCTGCGGGTGGCCGAGGTTTTTCAGCCTTTGGGGCTCACGGGGATCGTGCTCACCAAGCTTGATGGGGACGCGCGGGGCGGCGCGGCCCTCTCCTTGCCCTCCCGTCTGGGGAAGCCCATCCTCTTTGTGGGCGTGGGCGAGCGCCCCGAGGATTTGGAGCCCTTCCATCCCGAGCGCATGGCCGACCGCATCCTGGGTTTAGGGGACCTCTCGGGCCTTGTGGAAAAGCTCCAAGAGACCGGGGCGGCGGAGCGGGCGGCCAAGGCCCTCAAGGAAGGGGAGTTCACCCTGGAGGATTTCCTGGCCCAATTGGAGGCGGTGCGGCGGGCCGGTCCCTTGGGCCAGCTCCTGGCGCGCCTTCCGGGCTTTGCCCGCCCCGAGGAGGACGAGCTCGAGCGGGAGTTCCAGAAAATGAAGGCCATCATCCAATCCATGACGGTTGAGGAGCGGCGGAACCCGCATATAATCGGGGCCAGCCGCAAGCGGAGGATCGCGCGCGGCTCAGGAACAACTGTCCAGGACGTGAACCGCCTCCTGGCCGAGTACGAGCAGGCCAAGAAGCTCATGAAGGAGCTGGGCCGCCGCAAGTTCCCAGGGGGAAAGAGGCCGTTTCCGAGGTGATGCCATGGCGGTGAAGATCCGGTTGATGCGGGTAGGGAAAAAGAAGCAGCCCCACTATCGTCTTGTGGTGGTGGAGGAGGCCACCAAGCGCGACGGCGCGGTGGTGGAGGTGATCGGCCACTACCATCCGCTTTTTGCGCAGGACGACCTCACGGTGGACGTGGAGAAGGCCCTGGCCTGGCTGGAGAGGGGCGCCCAGCCCACGGAGGCCGCCCGGCGGCTCCTGTCCCGGGCCGGGGTCATGAAGCTCTGGCACGAGCGGCGGTTTGGACCTAAGGGTGCTCCTGGAGCTGAGTCGGTATCTTCTTAGGGCGGTGACCTCCCGCCCCGCGGACACCAAGGTGGAACACATCCACTCCGGCGGGGTGGATTTTTTGTTCCTCGAGGTGGCCAAGCCCGATCAAAGGGCCTTAAGCGAGCGGGATAAAGACGCCCTGGTCCTGGTTCTCGAGCGCATCGGGAAGAAATTGGGCCGCGAGGTCATCGTGGACTGGCGATGAGGTTCGACATCGTCACCCTCTTCCCCGACATGCTCCGCCCCTTCTTCTCCCAGGGCATCCTCCTTGGCGCTCAGGAGAAGGGGCTCATCGACATCCACCTTCACGATCTGCGGGTCTTCTCCCCGGACCCCCGGGGCCTCGTGGACGACCGGCCCTTTGGGGGCGGGGCGGGGATGGTCATGCGGCCCGAGCCCTTCCTCCGGGCGGTGGAGGCCATCACCCACGAGGTGAAAGCGAAGCCCTACGTGGTGCTTCTTTCCGCCCAGGGCGTCCTCTTCAACCAGGAGTGGGCCAAGCGCTTCGCCCGGGAGCGGGTCCTCGTGCTCCTCTGCGGCCGCTACGAGGGCGTGGATGAGCGGGTCCTTTCCTTCTGCGATCTTGAGCTTTCCATCGGGGATTTCGTCCTTGCGGGCGGGGAGCTCGCCGCGGCCATCGTGGTGGAGACCACGGCCCGCATGGTGCCCGGAGTGGTGGGCCGCTACGACTCCGTGGCCACCGATTCTTTTTACGCTGGGCCCCGCTTGGGCTACCCCCAGTACACCCGGCCCCGCGTGTTCCAGGGCTTATCCGTCCCGGAGGTGCTCCTTTCAGGGGACCACGAGCGCATCCGCCGCTTCCGGGAGAAGGAAGCCTGGAAGAAGACCCTGCGGCACCGCCCCGACCTTCTGGGCCTGAACCTTCGTCCTGCCAAGGAAGCCCGGCATGATCCCGAGGCTCTCCCTGGACGAGGCGGTTGAGCTTTTGGGGTTTGGCCCCTTTCAGCGGCGCCTCCTTTGGCTCTGCGGGGCGGTATGGGCGGCGGTGGCTCAGGAGGTGCTCCTCATCTCCTTCGCCCTCCCCGCCCTGCGCAGGGATTGGAACCTCTCCCCCGCCGCGGCCGGTTCCCTCGCCACGGCCATCTTCCTCGGGATGTTCGCCGGGGCCTGGTTCTGGGGGATCCTCTCCGACCGCGTGGGCCGCAGGCCCGTGTTGGTCTGGACCATCGTCGTCAACAACGTCTGTGCCCTTCTTTCCGCGTTGGCCCCGAATTTCACCGCACTCGTGGTGCTGCGGGCGCTCACGGGCTTCGGCGTGGGGGGAACGCTTCCCGCGGATTACGCGATTTTCGCGGAGTACCTGCCCACGGGGCGCCGCGGCCGGTGCCTCGTGATCCTTGAGGGGTTTTGGGCCCTGGGGGCGTTGGCCGCCGCGGCCCTGGCCTGGGCCGTGGTGCCCCGCTGGGGGTGGCGGCCCCTCTTCGCCCTGGGCGCTCTTCCCGGGCTCTTGGCGATCGCCGTCCTTCGCAGGGTGCCGGAGTCCCCCCGGTTCCTGGTCCTCCGCGACCGCGAGGAGGAGGCGCGTCAAGTCCTGGCCCGTGCGGCCCGGCTCAACGGGAAAGAATACCCAAAGGACCAGGCGCTGGCCCGGCCCGAGGCGCCCCGGGCGCGACCGCGGGATCTCTGGCGCCCCCGCTTCGCCCGCACCACGGCCCTCCTTTGGCTCATCTGGTTCGGCATCTCCCTCGGGTACTATGGGGTGTTCACCTGGCTCCCTGGGATCCTGGCGGAGCGGGGCCTGGGGTTCGTGGGCTCCTACGCGTACATGATGGGGATCACCCTGGCCCAGGTCCCGGGGTACATCTCCGCGGCGTACTTCGTGGAGCGCCTCGGCCGCCGCCCCACCCTGGCCCTCTACCTCCTGGGCAGCGGGATGTTCACCCTTCTTTTCGCCGTGGCCAGGGCCCCTTGGGCGTTCGTCCTCGCCGCGGTGGGGATGTCCTTCTTCGCCTTGGGGGCCTGGGGGGCCTTGTACGCCTACACCCCGGAGGTCTATCCCACCGCCCTCCGCACCACCGGCATGGGGGCCGCGAGCGCCATGACCCGCATCGCCGGGATCCTCGCCCCCTCGCTCGGGGCCATGCTCCTTGGAGTCTCCATCCCCGTAGCGCTTGGGACCTTCGCCGGCGCGTACGGCCTAAGCGGGTTGGCGGCCCTGGCCCTGCCCTACGAGACCCGGGGCCAACCGTTGGCCGACGCCGTGGGGGCGGAGGGCCAAAGCAGGTGAACCCAGGTGGCGAGCCTTGGGTAGTGGGTGCCGGGCCAAAAAAGCCTTCCGCAAGAGGGGCACTCCAGGTACGCCGTGCACCAGGCGGCCACCTTGGGCGGGGCCCGGCGCCGGCCCTCCTCCGGCGGAAGGGGCCGCAACACCCCGTTGCACCGAAGACACCGGGTGAACGGCGCGATCCTCCCCCCAAGGTCGAAGCGGCGCACCACCTCCCGCGCCTGCTCCAAGGGCGCCGTGGAGCGCACCCAGTACCCGTGGGTCACGGCCCCGTGCTTCAGAAGCTCCCGGTCCCGGGTGAGGAGGATCCGACCCTCCCTGGCCAGGGCCACGAGCTCCGCATCGGAAATGGAGGGGGAATGCACGGTGTCGAAGCCCAAAAGCCGAAGAAGGCGCGCAAGCTTTCCCAGGTGCGCGTCGGCGGCGAAAGCGATCCTCCGCAGGGGCTCCGGCCGCACCTTGAGGATCGGGCTTATGTCCAGGCTCTCGAACACGGGGTACACCGCGACTCGGTCGCCGTCCCTTAAGCGATAGCCGAAGTCCACGGATTCCCCGTTCACCACGATGAGCTCCACCTCCACATGGGGGACGCCCAGGGCCTCGATGGCCTCCTTCACCGCGGGTTCGCCTTGGAAGGCGTAAAGAAGGGTGCGGCCGCGCTCCTCCGGCGGCAGAAAGTCGTTGAGCTCCGCGTAGAACCGAAAGAACGCGCGCTTCACCCGAGTCGAAAGATGGCCTTGGCCCGCGCGAGGTCATCCACGGTGAACGCGAGCATGTTCTTCTCCGCGGCGAAGTAGCAAGAAAGCACATTGATCCCGTCGCGGGCCAGGCGGTCCAGGACCGTGGCGAGCTGCCCCGGCTGATGGGGGAGGCTTAGCGTCAGGGCCTCGCGCTCCTCGTAGTCCACGCCCAGCCTCTTCAGGACCTTGCGGGTTTTGTCGGGCGCGTCCGTGATCAAGGAGACCACGGCCTCATCGAGCACGGTGAGGGCGGCGATGGCCTCGATGTTCACTTTCTCCTCGGCGAGGGCGGAGGCCACCTCCAAAAGCGCTCCGGGCCTGTTCCCCAAAAAGAAGGTGAACTCCTGCATGCCCCATCACCCCCGCGCTATCGTACCCGCTCGAGCCAGGCCTGGAGGATGAGCACGGCCGAAAGGGCGTCCGCTTTGCCCTTGCGCTTGCGCCCAGGAAGCCCCGCCTCGCGCAGGACCCGCAAGGCCTCCTCCGTGGTCCAACGCTCGTCCACAAAATGCAAGGGGAGACCGGCCTCCTTGGCCACGGCCTCCGCGAACGCCCGCACGCGCTGGGCCTGAGGCCCCTCCGTTCCGTCCATGTTCAAGGGGAGTCCGGCCACCAGGACCTCCGCCCCCAGCTCCCGGGCCAGCCGGGCCAGCTCCTTGATGTCCCTCTCCCCGCCCACGCGCAGGTAAACCCCATGGGGAACGGCCAGGGTTCCGGTCTCGTCCGTGCGAGCCAACCCCACCCGCTTTTCCCCCACGTCCAGGGCGAGCGCCCTCATGGGCCGGCCAGGAGCGTAAGGGCCCGGCGGAGCATCTCCTCCACCGAGGCCTCCGGGCACTCCTTGCGCACGAGCTCCAGGGCCCTCCGGGCCTCCTCGGCCTTGAACCCCAGGGCCTTGGAGGTGAGGGCCTGGAAGACGATCCTTTCCTTTTCCGTTTCGGGCGGAACCTCGGGAGGGGCCCAGCGCTGGGCCCGTTCGGAGAGCTCCAAAAGCACGCGCTGGGCGGTGCGGCGGCCGATGCCCTTCACCGCGTCCAGGGCGGAGAGGTCCCCGCGGCGGATGGCCCCCACGAGCTCCGCCGGCGGCAGGGCCGCCACGAGCTTGAAAGCCAGCCGCGGCCCCACCTGCGGCACGGAAAGAAGCACCACGAACATCTCCCGCTCCTCCGGCGTGGCAAACCCATAAAGGGAAAACTCGTCCTCCTGGACGAGGAGGTGGGTATAAAGGCGCAGCTCTTGGCCGATTTGCACTGCCTCCAGCGTGCGGGGGGGAACGAAAAGCCGAAAGCCGATCCCGCCCACGGCGAGGACGAGGGTCTCCTCGGCCTTCCCCACCACCTGTCCCGCAAGGAAGTCGATCATGGCCGGCCAACGCTCAGGGGCGGCTCGCTTTTGGCCAGGGCGGTGATCTCGGAAAATGCCTGCTTTACGGCCTCCGCGGGGCCAGAAAGGAGGAGGACCACGGCACCGCCTCCCCGCCCCACCCCGCCTCCCCCGATGTGCTCCGCGTTCACACCGTACAAGGCGGCCACGGCCTCCGTCTCCGTGATCACCGTGCCCCAAAGGGGCACGAGGCCAATCCGCGGCCCCATGGAGTCAAGGAGCCTTCCCGAGCCCAGGCGCTTGGCGAGCTCGAGAACCGAGGCGTGCACGGATTTGCTGCGCGAAATGGGGATGACGATCTCCACCCCCCGGGCGAGCGCAGGCCCTAGGAATTTCCCCACCGTTCCTCCGTCCTCGCCGGCCACGTACACCCCCACCACGCCCTGGGGATCCAAAACGTTCCCGCCCTTGATCACCACGTCGCCCGCGCGGAGGCGGGGGAGGATCTCCGACCAGCCCAGGTTTTTGGGCTCCCCTCGGTCCAGGACGAGCATGGGCGCGCGCTCCTCCGGCGGGAGGACGCGCAGCTCCTCCGCCACGTACCCGGCCACGTACCGCTCCTTGGGAAAGGCTCGCCCCAAAAGCTCCTCGGCCACGTAGGCGTTGGTGGTGCCCCAGCCGATCACGATGAGCCCGGATTCCCGGGCCTGCTGGACCTGGGGGAGGCGGGCCACGGCCCGGCCGATCAGGCGCTTGCCGGCCTCCCCCGGCACGACCACCACCGCCCGCCCTTCCTCGCTTGCCATGGCCTTGACCTCCATGCTATAACCGTAGCGGCAACAGTTCCCAAAGACAAAGGAGGGCTCATGCCGTTCACTCGAGAGCAATACGAGCGGGAACGCAAGGAATTCCGTTGGGACATCCCCGAGAGCTACAACATTGCGGCCGTGGTGGATGCCCACGCGCAAAGGAAGGGCGACCAACCCTGCATCCTTTGGGAGTCGGAGAGCGGGGAGCGCCGCACCCTCACCTGGCGGCAGCTCTCCCAGCTCTCCTCCCGTTTTGCCGCGGTGCTCATGCGCCTGGGCGTGAAAAAAGGGGATCCGGTCCTCCACATCTTCCCCAGGCTTCCCGAGGCCTTCATTGCGCAAATCGGCACGTTCAAAGCGGGCGCGGTGGCCGTGCCCTGCGTGGACATGCTCCGGGCCAAGGACATCATCTACCGGGCGGAGGTGGCGGGCGCCCGGGTGGTCGTAGCCCACGTCTCCGTGGCCGAGGAGGTGGACGCCACCCGCAAACAATGCCCCTTGGAGCACTTCATCCTCATCGGGGGCAAGCGCCCGGGCTGGCTCTCCTTCGAGGAGGAGATCGAAAAGGCCCCGGAGGTCCCTCCTGTTCCCCTCACCGTCCACGACCCCATCACCATCAACTTCACCTCCGGAACCACGGGGAACCCCAAGCCCGTGATGCACCGCCACCGCTGGCTCTACGGGCATCTGCGCGTCACCGCCCGCTACTGGTGGGACCTTTCCCCGGATGACCTCATGTGGGCCACCACCGCGCCGGGCTGGGCCAAGTGGTACTGGTCGCCGGTGGGCGTGGGCCTCAACGTGGGCGCCACCCAATTCATCTACTACGGCCGCTTCGAGGCCGAAAAGTATTTGGAGCTCCTCTCCCGCTACCCCATCACCAAGCTCTGCGCCACGCCCACGGAGTACCGCATGATGATCCAGGTGCCCGATTTGGGCCGGTATAAGCTGAAGCTGCGGGACGCCCTTTCCGCGGGGGAACCCCTCAACGTGGAGCCCATCGAGGTCTTCCGCGAGGTCTTCGGGGTGACCATCCGCGACGGCTATGGGCAAACGGAGTCCGTGTGCTTGGTGTGCAACCCCCCGGGCCTTCCGGTGAAGCCGGGCTCCATGGGCCTTCCCACCCCCGGCCCCAACGCCACCCCCATCGACGAGGAGGGAAACCCCGTGGGCCCAGGGGAGGTGGGCGAGATCGCTGTCCCCGTGGGGAACCCCGGGATCTTCGACGGCTATTGGAAGGACCCCAAGCTCACCGAGCAGGTCTTCTCGGGGAAGTGGTACCGCACCGGGGACCTCGTGCGGGTGGATGAGGACGGCTACTTCTTCTTCGAGGGCCGGGCCGACGACGTGATCAAGGCCTCCGGCTACCGCATCGGCCCCTTCGAGGTGGAGGATGCGCTTGTGTCCCACCCCGCCGTGGTGGAAGCGGCCGTGATCGGAAAGCCCCACCCCGTGCGCGGCCAGATCGTCAAGGCCTTCGTCGTCCTGGCCAAGGGCTACCAGCCCTCGGAGGAGCTGGTCAAAGAGCTTCAGGAGCATGTGAAGCGCGTGACCGCGCCCTACAAGTACCCGCGGGAGATCGAGTTCGTGGAGGAGCTTCCCAAGACGCCAAGCGGCAAGATCAAGCGGGCCGAGCTGCGCCGAAGGGAGCTGGAGAAGCTCCAAGGGGGCGGGGGTGAGTGAGGCCGAGCTCGTGCGGAGGGCGGTGGAGGCGCGGAGCAAGGCCTACGCGCCCTACTCCGGATTCGCCGTGGGCGCGGCCCTCCTGACCAAGGACGGGCGGGTCTTCACCGGCTGCAACGTGGAGAACGCTTCTTACGGGCTCACGGTGTGCGCGGAGCGCGTGGCCCTGTTCAAGGCCGTATCCGAGGGGGTGCGGGAGTTTCGCGCTTTGGCGGTGGCCTGTGGCCAAGGGCCCTGCGCCCCTTGCGGGGCCTGCCGCCAGGTCCTCTACGAGTTCGCCCCAGACCTCCTCCTCATCCTCGCCGACGGCGAAGGGAAGGCTTGGGAGACCGTGCGTCTGTCCGAGCTTCTTCCCCGCGGGTTTGGCCCCAAAGAGCTAGGGCGTTGATCCTCGTCCTCCTCCTTGGCCTCTTGGCCTGCGTGGGCTGGGCCGCGCCCTCCTTGCGGGCGGAGGAAGGGGTGCTTGGGCTTGCGCTCCGCTGGGAGGAGCAGCTTCTTGTGCGCCTGGGAAGTGCGGGCCGCCCCGCCTTCTACGTGCAAAGCTGGCCCGGCCCTGTGGAGCTCCGGGAGCTCCTGGCGGTGGAGGAAAGGGGGGCGACTCGAACCCTCCTCTTCCGCACGGGCGACGGCCGTCGCGCCCAGGTGCTTTGGGGGCCTGCAGAGGAGGAGACGGTTCGCCTGGTGTTCCGGGTGGAAGGGAAGCACCGCTGGGAGCGCCTGGGTCTGCGGCTTTCGGTCACCCCTGAGGAGGGCTTCTACGGGCTTTTGGAGTGCCCCGTCCAAGGGATCCTCCACGAGTTCTTCCCGCCGAAAGGCGGGGATCTCAACTTGCGCGGGCAAAGCGTCTGGCTTTACACCCTCCCCACCCATTCGCTCTACGCCCCCTTCTTCGTGTCCTCCCAGGGGTGGGGCCTTTGGGTGGCGAGCTCCTGGCCGGGGCTTTTCCGGTTCGCCACCCGCCGGCCCACGGAGGTCACCCTTGAATACGAGGGTCCCGAGCTCGTGGTGTACCTCATCCCGGGCCCCACGCCGCTTGAGGCCGTGGCCCGCTACGCCCGCCTCACCGGGACCTCCCTTCTTCCTCCCCAATGGGCCCTGGGGATCTGGCGCTGGCGCGACGAGGTTTTTCACCACCCCTACCTCTCCGATGGCTCGCCCAACCCCCTTCCCTTCAACGCCATGGTGGTGGAGGACGTGCTCGTGATGGAGGCCTTAGGGGTGCTTCCCACGGTGTACGTGCTCGACCGCCCCTGGGCCGAAGGGACCTTGGGCTACGGGAACCTCCGCTTCGATCCCCGCCGCTTTCCCGAGGCGGAGGCCATGATCCGGTGGCTGCGGGCGAAGGGCATCCAACCCGTCCTTTGGATCGGTCCCTGGCTTTTGGACGACCTCCGCCGGGAGGCCGAGGCCTTGGGATTCACGGTGGAGAGGATCGTGCCCTTCCCACCCCAGGCGGCCATCCTGGACTTCACCCACCCCGCGGCCGTGGCCTGGTGGCAGGCGAAGCTCCGGCCCCTTGTGGAGATGGGAATCGCCGGGTCCAAACTGGACCGGGGGGAGGAGAGCACACCGGATGGATTCCTCTTGCGCGGAACCTACCACGACAGCACGGATTACCGAGCCGGGCACAACCTCTACCCCCTTTGGTTCGCCCAGGCCGCACAGGGAGTTTTCACCTAGGCCGGGGTTTCGGAGTTCGTGCTCTACTACCGTGCGGGCTGGACGGGAAGCGCGGCCCTCACCCTGGTGTGGGGTGGGGACCCGCACGCGAGCTTTTGGGGGCTCCGGGAGTCCGTGATCGCCCTTCAGCGCGCGGCCGTGCTCAACTTCCCCCTTTGGGGGTCGAACACCGGGGGCTATGTGGGCCGGCCCACGCGCGAGCTCTTCGCCCGCTGGCTCGCGTTCTCCTGCTTTTCGCCGCTCATGGACCTTGGGCCTTGGGGAAACCTCGCGCCCTGGGCCTGGGCTCCGGATGGGGCAAGCGCACACGTGACGGAAAAAGGGTACGCGTTCCCGCCCTATTACGATACGGAGCTCGTGGCGCTCCTCGTGTTCTACGGAGGGCTTCGCCAGGATCTCGTGGATTACCTCTATGCCCAAGCCGAAGAAGCGCACCGCACGGGCTTTCCCATCGTGCGCCCCATGGCTTTGACTTATCCGCACGATCCGGATTTGCGGAAGCGGTGGGATCAATACCTCCTTGGGCCGGACCTTCTGGTGCGGCCGGTCTGGGAAGAGGGGGCCAGGGTCGTGGAGGTGCGGCTTCCGCCGGGCCGGTGGGTGGACCCCTGGACGGGCGAGGTCCATGAGGGGCCGGCGACGCTTGCGGTGGAAGTCCCTCTGCACCGCATTCCGCTCTTTGTGCGGGAAGGTTCGGGGCTTGGTTCCGTGCTTTGGGGGCTGGAGGGGCGGTGGGCGGCGGCGTGGGCGGTGGCCCGCAAGGCAAAATAAAAATCCAGGCGGCGACCTACTCTCCCGGGGCCCGAAGGCCCCAGTACCATCGGCGCAGGCGGGCTTAACTGCCGGGTTCGGGATGGGACCGGGTGTTTCCCCGCCGCTATCTGCCGCCTGGAATCACCCGCGGTCCTGAGAAGTGAATAGAGCGTCCGCTGTGCAAGCCAATCGGGCGATTAGTACCGCTCGGCTCCACCCGTTGCCGGGCTTCCACCTGCGGCCTATCCACCAGGTAGTCTCCCTGGGCCCTGATGGGGAGGCCTCATCTTGGGGTCGGCTTCGAGCTTAGATGCCTTCAGCTCTTATCCGGTCCGAGCTTTAGCTACCCAGCGGTGCCCCGGGCGGGACAGCTGGTACGCCAGCGGCTCGGCCGTCCCGGTCCTCTCGTACTAGGGACGGACCCCCTCAAGCCTCCTGCGCCCGCGGTAGATAGGGACCGACCTGTCTCACGACGGTCTGAACCCAGCTCATGAACCCCTTTAACGGGCGAACAGACCGACCCTTGGGACCTGATGCAGCCCCAGGATGGGGTGAGCCGACATCGAGGTGCCGATCCTCCCCGTCGATGTGAACTCTCGGGGGAGACTAGCCTGTTATCCCCGGGGTAGCTTTTATCCGTTGATCACCGGCCCTCCCACGAGGAACCGGTGGGTCACTAGGCCCGGCTTTCGCCCCTGCTCGGCTTGTAGGCCTCGCAGTCAAGCCCCCTTCTGCCCTTGCACTCACCGGCGGATCGCTAACCCGCCTGAGGGGACCTTTGGGCGCCTCCGTTACCCTTTAGGAGGCTGCCGCCCCAGCAAAACTGCCCGCCTAGCGCTGTCCCGGAACCGCTCGTCACGGCCCCTGGTTAGGGCCCCAACAGCCACAGGGTGGTATTCCACCGACGGCTCCACCCGAGCTGGCGCCCGGGCTTCTCAGCCTCCCACCTATCCTCTACAGTGGATGTCAGGACCCAACGCCAAGCTGCAGTAAAGCTCCACGGGGTCTTTCTGTCCCACCGCGGGTCACGGGCATCTTCACCCGTGCTTCGAGTTCACCGAGCCCCCGGTCAAGACAGCGCGGGAGTCGTTGTTCCTTTCATGCGCGTCGGAACTTACCCGACAAGGAATTGCGCTACCTTAGGACCGTTATAGTTACGGCCGGCCTTCACCGGGGCTTCAGTTCGGGGCTTGCACCCCTCCCCTTAACCTACCGGCAGTGGCCAGGTTTCAGCCCCTATACATCCCCTTACGGGTTAGCAGGGACCTGTGTTTTTGGTAAACAGTCGCCCCCGCCGATTCTCTGCGGCCCCCAGGGCCATCGGGTCATCCCCGACAACCCCAAGGGCACCCCTTCTCCCGAAGTTACGGGGCCATTTTGCCGAGTTCCTTGACCGGGGTTAGCTCGCCCACCTTGGGGTACTCCCCCTGCCCACCTGTGTCGGTTTGCGGTACGGGCTCCGGACCAGCTGGCTAGAGGCTTTTCTCGGCCGCTGAACCGTTCCCCCTTCGCCCCTTACGGGGCTCGCCATCACGCCTCGCCTCTTCGCCCCGCCCCGCCCTCATCGGGCGGGACGGAGCGGTTTCGGGGAGACGGATTTACCTATCCCCCCTGGCTTGACGCTTGGACGGGCGTAGCCGTAAGCCCGCGGGGAAGGTCCACCGGCGTCCCCCCTTCGCTCGTGACGCGGGTCCGGAGGGGCCGGAATGTTGACCGGCTGTCCATCACCTACGCCTTTCGGCTTCGGCTTAGGTCCCGCCTAACCCTGGGCGGATCAGCCTTCCCCAGGAAACCTTGGGCATTCGGTGGGCGGGATTCTCACCCGCCTCGCGCTACTCATGCCGGCATTCTCTCTTCCGCTTCGTCCACCGGGCCTCGCGACCCGGCTTCGACCTACGGCGGAATGCTCCCCTACCGCGGGGCCCGGGGAAGGGCCCCACCCACAGCTTCGGCACCGGGCTTAGCCCCGTTGAGTTTTCGGCGCGCGGCCGCTAGACGGGTGAGCTGTTACGCACTCTTTAAAGGATGGCTGCTTCTAAGCCAACCTCCCCGCTGTCTGGGCGGCCACACCGCCTTCCCCACTTAGCCCGGATTTTGGGGCCTTAGCTGGTGGTCTGGGTTGTTTCCCTCTTGTCCATGGAGGTTATCCCCCACAGACTCACTCCCACGGACCGACGGCCGGTATTCGGAGTTTGATTGGGGTCGGGAGTTGCCCCCCTTCCCCAGCCAGTGCTCTACCCCCGGCCGCCTGCGCGTGAGGCTGACCCGAAAGCCATTTCGGGGAGAGCCAGATATCCCCAGGCGCGATTGGCCTTTCACCCCTACCCGCAGGTCATCCGATGACTTTGCACGGTCAACCGGTTCGGGCCTCCATGCGCTGTTACGCGCACTTCACCCTGCCCACGGGTAGATCGCCTGGCTTCGGGTCTGTGCCCGGTGACTGGTCGCCCTGTTCGGACTCGGTTTCCCTACGGCTCCGCGAAAGAATCGCTTAGCCTCGCCACCGAGCACAACTCGCCGGCTCATACTGCAAAAGGCACGCGGCCACCGTTCCCCGCCCCCTCGCGGAGGCGGTTCCCGGCTACCACTGCACTGTGAGCGGACGGTTTCACGTTCTATTTCACTCCCCTCCCGGGGTTCTTTTCACCTTTCCCTCGCGGTACTGGTGCGCTATCGGTCAGCCGGTAGTGTTTAGCCTTGGAGGGTGGTCCCCCCAGATTCGCGCCGGATTCCCCGTGTCCGACGCTACTTGGGAACGGCAACCCAGGAGAGCCCCCCCTTTCGCCTACGGGACTATCACCCTCTCCGGTCGCCCTTTCCAGTGGCTTTGCTGGCTGTTCGGCTAGAGGAGGCTTTTGTAACTCCCTGGGAGGTCCGCAGCCCTCCCCGTTGCCGTCCCACTACCCCCCACGGACAACGCCTGCGGGCTTGGGCATCCGTGGGGTTTGGGCTCCTCCCCGTTCGCTCGCCGCTACTAGGGGAATCTCCACGCCCGCTTTTGGCGGGCGCGCCTGCTCCCTTGCGGGAACAGGTGTTGATTTCTCTTCCTCCCGCTACTGAGATGTTTCACTTCGCGGGGTTCGCCTCCAGGGCTTACTTGGGATTTCGGCCCTGGATACCGTGCCTCAACGGCACGGTGGGTTTCCCCATTCGGGAATCCCCGGATCATAGCCTGCTCAGCGGCTCCCCGGGGCTTATCGCAGCTGGCCACGCCCTTCGTCGCCTCCGGCTGCCGAGGGATCCACCGTCCGCCCTTACCATACTTGCACAGCGGACGCCCTATTCACTTGTCAAGGACCGCGGAAGGCTACCCCTATTATACGTCCGGAACCCTTCCGGACAAGGGGCCCCATTATACGGGCCCGCCCTCCCCCGTCCACCCCTCCACCACCTTGTCCGGCCAAATCCCCTCCAAATCGTAAAAACTCCGCACATCCCTGGGGAAAAGGTGCACCACGAAATCCCCGTAGTCCAGAAGGACCCACCGCCCGTCGGAGAGGCCCTCCGTGTGGCGGGGGGCCACGGGCAGCTTCGCCATGAGGTGCTCGGCGATGGACCGCACGTGAAGGGGATTCTCCCCCTCGGCGATGAGGAAGAAGTCCGTGGGGATGGAGGTATCCCGCAGGTCCAAAAGGACCAGGCGGTCGCCCTTCTTGTCGGCGATGAGGGAGGCAGCCCGGCGCAGGAGCTCGCCCTCAGGTCCCCACATCGAACCCCACCCCCAAAAGGAGCACCACGTCCGCGCCCTCCGGCCAGCCGCCCAGCCGCTCCACCCCGAACGCCTCCGCCGCCACCACCGCCACGTCCCTAGGAAGGAGGGCTCGCAGGAGCTCGGCCTTGGCCTCCGCCCCTTTTCGCACAAGGAGGAAGCTCCGGGTGTAGTCCATGCGGTCGGCCGCGCCCACCCCGGCCACGGCGAACCCCCGGGCCGCAAGCCAGGCGGCCGTGCGCGTGGCCAGGAAGCGCTCCCGGGTGCCGTTGGCCACGAACACCCGCACCTCCTCCCGGGTGAGGAAGGTGCGCCCCAGGGCCAGGGCCTCCCGCAGCTTTCGGATGCGTACGTAATCGGGCATGAGGCGGCTATCTTCCGCCACGAGGGGCAGGACCTCCACCCGGGATTGGGCGCGCGCCACCCCCTCCCAGAAATCCCGCGCGGCCCAGGGCGAGACCCCGGGGAGGACGAGGGTTTGGCGCAGAAGCTCGGGCCGGCCCAGGAGGCGGGGCAGGAGGTCCCCAAAGAAGGTGGAGAGCCCCAAAAGATCGGGGCTCCCGCGGTACCGCAGGAGGTAGGCCAGGAACTCCCGGGATTTTGGGCCGTCCAGGAGCTGCTCGCCCGCGGGAACGTCGAGGAACACCCGCCGCTGGGGGTCCTGGAAGACCAGGCGTTCCTCGGGCCGGGCCACCACCCCGCCCAGCTCCTGCACCAAGCCATCCCAGGCTTCTGGGGAAAGCTCCCCCACGCAAAGGATGGGAAGCTCCCAGAGGGCGGCGAGCGCCTCCACCGCTTTCGTCCCGCCCTCCTTGAGGGTGCGCCACGTGCCCTCCTGGGGAAGAAGGAGGCTTCCTGGGATCAGGATCCAGGCGCAGCGGCGTTGGGGAAGGAGGCTCACGAGCACGGCGAGGTCCGGGCCGGGCTCGTCCGCGGGGATTCCGGTGCGCAGAAGGACGAGGACTTGGACGGGCTCTCCCTGGGCCAGGGCGCGCCGGACCTCGCTGCGGGTGAAGGCGAAGAACAGGGCCGCACCCAGGCCAAGGAGCACCGCGCCCGCCACAAGCAGGAGGCGTCGCATCGGGGAGAAGTTAGCCCTCCCTTCCCCTCCTCGTCAAACCATGGGTTGCGTTTTCAGAGGGGGTGGGTAGGCTCCTTTTGTGCGCAGTCCGGATCCCTACGTGGAGCTCGCGCGGCGGGCCATCGAGGCCTGGGTCCGGGAGGGGCGGAGGATCCCCCCTCCCCCCGATCTTCCCGCGGAGCTTTTCACCCGGCGGGCCGGGGCCTTCGTGTCCCTCAAAAAGCAGGGGCTTTTGCGGGGCTGCATCGGCACCTACCTCCCCACCGAGGAGAACTTGGCCCAAGAGATCATCGAGAACGCCATCCGCGCGGCCACGGAGGACCCGCGGTTCCCGCCCGTGCGGCCCGAGGAGCTCCCCCACCTTTCCATCACCGTGGACGTACTCTCCCCGCCCGAGCCTTGCACCGTGGAGGATTTGGATCCCAAGCGCTACGGGGTGATCGTGGAGAAGGGCTGGCGCCGGGGCCTCCTCCTCCCGGATCTCCCGGGCGTGGACACGGGGGAGGAGCAGCTGCGCATCGCCAAGATGAAGGCCGGTCTTTCCCCGGACGAGCCCTGCGAGATCTACCGGTTCACCGTCGAGCGCCACGGCGAAAAATGAGGGTCTACGTGCATACGTTGGGCTGTCGGGTCAACCAATACGAGGCCCAGTACCTTGCGGAGCGCTTGGCGACCCTTCCCGGCGAGGGCGAGGTCCACGTGGTGAACACCTGTACGGTGACGGCCCTCGCGGACCGCAAATCCCGGAAGCTCGTGGCCCAGCTGCGGCGGGAGCATCCGGGGGCGTTGGTGGTGGCGGTGGGCTGCGGGGCGGACGGCGCTCGGGCTGGGCTTTTGCGGGCGGGCGCGGACCTCGTGGTGGGCAATAGGGACAAGGCCCGGCTTCCTGAGCTCCTCATGGCCTACCTGCGCGGGGATGCCCTCCCCGAGGGCGGTTGGCCCTCCTTGGCGGAGGAGCGGGTGCGCGGGCCGTTCCCGCGGGCCCGGGCCCTCCTCAAGGTCCAGGACGGCTGCACCCAGGGATGCACCTTTTGCCGCACCTGGCAGGTGCGCGGGCCTCTGCGGAGCAAGCCCCCCAAGGTGGCGCGGGAGGAGGCCGAGGCCCTGGCCGCGGCCGGCCACAAGGAGATCGTGGTCACCGGGGTGAACCTGGCCCAGTACGGCCGGGACCTTCCGGAGCGGCCCACCCTCGCCGACCTCCTTTCGGAGCTTTTGCGGGTGGAGGGCGTGCGCTACCGCTTGACCTCCGTGAACCCCGAGGGCCTGACCCCTGAGCTCCTCGCGCTCTTTTCTCGGGAACCCCGGCTCTGCCCGTACCTGCACATGCCCCTGCAGTCCGGGGACGACCGCGTCCTTGCGGCCATGGGCCGGGCCTACACCGCCGCGGAGTACAAGGAAAAGGCCCTGGCCTTCCTGAGCTCTGTGCCCAAGGCCACCCTCGGGGCGGACGTGATGGTGGGCTTTCCGGGCGAGGACGAGCGGGCTTTCTCCCGCACGGTGGAGCTCTTGGAGGCCCTCACCCCTTTGAACCTCCACATCTTTCGGTACTCCCCGCGGCCGGGGACGGCCGCGGCCCGCCTCCCCGGGCGGGTCCCCAAAGCGGAGGCCGCCCGCCGCAGCGCGGAACTCGCCGGCCTCGCCCGCCGCTGGTCCCGCCTGGCCCGCCAGCGCTTCCTCGGAGCCACCCTGGAGCTCCTTGTGGAGGAGCAGGAGGGCGGATGGTGGGTGGGGCACACGGAGAACTACCTCCGCGTGGGGGTGGCGGAATCCGCGGCCCTCGCGCGCGGTACAATTGTGACGGTGCGCATCGTGCGCGTGGAGGAGAACCTCACCGAGGGGGTGGTGTTCGATCGCCCGCAAGACCGCGGAGATCGCCCTTCCTAGCCAGGACGTGGCGGTGGGCGTCCTCGGCCAGTACAACCGCAACCTGCGCCTGATCTCCCAGATCTACAGCAAGGCCAAGATCGTGGCCCGGGGGGATCGCATCCTCATCGAGGGCGAGGCCGAGGACGTGGAGAAGCTGGAGAAGATCTTCGGGAAGCTCTTGGAGGTGGCGCGCACCAACCGCGCGCCCTCCGTGGAGGAGGTGCGCTACCTCATCAGCCAAGTGGAGGAGGGCGGCGACCTCACGGGCGTCCTCACCGACGTCATCCAGATCACCCATTGGGGCGAGCCCATCCGGCCCAAGACGGCCGGGCAAAAGCGGTACATCGAGGCCATAAAGGAGAACGACGTGGTGTTCGCCATCGGGCCCGCAGGGACGGGGAAGACCTACCTCGCCGTGGCCATGGCCCTGAACTACCTCCAGCAGGGGAAGGTGAAGCGGATCGTCCTCACCCGGCCGGCGGTGGAGGCCGGGGAGCAACTCGGGTTTTTGCCCGGCGACATCTTCCAGAAGGTCAACCCCTACCTCCGCCCCCTCTACGACGCCATCTACGACATGATCCCCGCTTCGGAACTGGAGAAGTACATGCAGACCGGGAGGGTGGAGATCGCGCCGCTTGCGTTCATGCGCGGGCGAACCCTCAACAACGCCTTCATCATCCTGGACGAGGCCCAGAACACCACCCACACCCAGATGAAGATGTTCCTCACCCGCCTGGGATTTGGGTCCAAGGCGGTGGTGACGGGCGATATCACCCAGATCGACCTCGTGGGCGTACCCTCGGGCTTAGCGGAGGTGCCCAGGATCCTCGCGGGGATCCCGGGGATCGCCATCGTCTATCTGGACCGCGCCGACGTGGTCCGGCATCCCCTGGTCAAGGCCATCATCGAGGCCTACGAGCGCGCCGAGCGCCAAGGCAAAGGGGAGGTGAGCGGCGGTGAGCGTGCCCCAGGAGATTCGGGAGCGGGTGGAGAAGCTCCGTGAAGAGATCCGACGCTACGACTACTACTACTACGTCCTGAACCAGCCCCTCACCTCCGATGCCGAGTACGATCGACTCTTCCGCGAGCTCCAGGAGCTGGAGCGGAGGTACCCGGAGCTGGTGACGCCGGACTCGCCCACCCAGCGGGTGGGAGCCCCGCCCGCCGAGGAGTTCGCCCCCGTGGAACACGCCATCCCCATGCTCTCCCTCCAGAACTGCTTCAACGACGAGGAGCTGGAGGAGTGGGATGACCGGGTGCGCCGGCTTCTGGGTGGGGAGCCCGTGGAGTACGTGTGCGAGCCCAAGCTGGACGGGCTTTCCGTGGAGCTCGTGTACGTGGACGGGGTGTTCACCGTGGGCTCCACCCGGGGGGACGGCCGGGTGGGGGAGGACGTGACGCGGAACCTGCGCACCATAAAACAGGTGCCGCTCCGCCTCTTCCCCCTCGACGGGAAGGTTCCGCGGCTTTTGGAGGCCCGGGGCGAGGTGTACATGGAGAAGGAGGCGTTCCGCAGGCTCAACGAGGAGCGGGAGCGCGCGGGCGAACCCCTCTTTGCCAACCCCCGCAACGCCGCAGCGGGAAGCCTCCGCCAGCTCGATCCCAACGTCACGGCCTCCCGCCCCTTGAAGATCTTCTTCTACGCCATGGGCCGCGCCGAAGGCATCGAAATCCGCTCCCAGGTGGAGCTCCTCACCACCTTCCCCAAGCTCGGCCTCCCCGTGAACCCCTTTTGGAAGCTGTGCAAAACCTTGGACGAGGTGAAGGCCTTCTATCGCGAGCTTTTGGGGATGCGCCAGGAGCTCCCCTACGAGGCGGACGGGATGGTGGTGAAGGTCAACGATTTCCGGCAGCGGGAGATCCTGGGGGAGGTGTCGCGGGCGCCGCGCTGGGCCATCGCCTACAAGTTCCCGGCGGAGGAGGCCACCACCCGGGTCCTGGACATCATCGTGCAGGTGGGGCGCACCGGCGCCCTCACCCCCGTGGCCATCCTGGAGCCGGTGGAGGTCTCCGGGGCCACGGTGTCCCGGGCCACCCTGCACAACGAGGACGAGATCCGCCGGAAAGACGTGCGCATCGGGGACTGGGTGATCGTGCGCCGGGCCGGGGAGGTCATCCCCGAGGTGGTGAAGTCCATCCCGGAGCGGCGCACCGGTCAGGAGCGGGAGTTCAGGATGCCCGAGCGCTGCCCGGCCTGCGGCGGGCCGGTGGTGCGGCCTCCGGGCGAGGTGGCCTACCGCTGCGAAAACCTCTCCTGCCCCGCGCGCATCAAAGAATCCATCCGGCATTTTGCCTCCCGCCGGGCCATGGACATCGAGGGCCTCGGGGAAAAGCTCGTGGACAAACTCGTGGAGACCGGCCTCGTCCGCAAGCTCTCGGACATCTACCGGCTCAAGAAGGAGGACCTCGTCAACCTCGAGCGCATGGGCGAAAAATCCGCGCAGAACCTCTTGGAGCAGATCGAGCGCTCCAAGAACGCGGGGCTGGCCCGCCTCATCTTCGCCCTCGGGATCCGCTACGTGGGCGAGCACCTCGCGGAGGTGTTGGCCGAGCACTTCCCGTCCCTCGAGGCCTTGAGCAAGGCCGACTACTACGAGCTCATCCAGATCCCCGAGATTGGGCCGCGCATCGCCCAAAGCATCGTGGACTTCTTCAAAAACGAGGAGAACCGCAAGCTCATCCAGGAGCTCAAAGAGCTTGGGGTCAAAACGGAGGCGGAGAAGCCCAAAGAGGGGCCGCTTTCGGGGAAGACCTTCGTCTTCACCGGCACCCTTTCCGCGTTCACCCGGGAGGAGGCCCGCCGGCTCGTGGAGTCCCTGGGCGGCCGCGTGGCCTCCGGCGTTTCCCGTAAGGTGGACTACGTGGTGGTGGGCGCGGACCCCGGGGAGAAGCTGCGCAAGGCCCAGGAGCTGGGGATCACGATCCTCACGGAGGAGGAGTTCCGTAGGCTTGTGGGGCGCTAGGCCGCGGCGATGAGCCGGCGGTAGAACTCCAGGGCCCGCTCGCCCCAGGCCTCCTTGAGCTTCTTGAGGGCGCGCTCCTCGATCTGGCGCACCCGCTCCCGGGAGATCCCCAGCTTCTCCCCCACCTCCGCAAGGGTGAGGGGGCGGGGGCCTTCCAGCCCATAGCGCCAGCGCAAAACCTGGGCCTCCCGGGCCGGAAGCTTCCCCACCATCTCCAGGAGCTCCTCGCGGAAGAGCTCGATGAGGGCGGCCCGCTCCGGCGTGGGCATGTCCTCGTCGGCCACCATCTCCTCCAGGGACTCCGCCTCCTCCTCTTCCCCGAGGGGTGTGTCCAAGGAGATGACGTTGCCCACGGTCTCCCGGATGCGCAAGAGCCGTTCGGCGGTGAGGCCGGGCGCCACCAGGATGTCCTCGCTTTCCTCGATGCCCTCGGCGCCGAAGCTCGCCTTCAGGCGCTGGAAGCGCACGATGGCCCTGAAGAGGTAGGCCGGGATGCGGATCATCTGGGACTGCTTTTCGATGGCCTGGCCGATGGCCTGGCGGATCCACCAGCGGGCGTAGGTGGCCAGGCGCACGCCGCGGGAGGGGTCAAACCGGTCCACGGCCTCGATGAGCCCGAGGTTGCCCTCCTGGATGAGGTCGAGGAGGTCCAGGCCGGTGTCCCCGTACTCCCGGGCCATGGAGACGACAAGGCGCAAGTGGGAGACGATGAGGCGCTCGCGGGCGGCGCGATCCCCTTGGCGCATGCGCCCTACAAGCTCCTTCTCCTCGGCCTCGGAGAGAATGGGGGTGCGCGCCACCTCCGCGAGGTACAGCCGGAGGATGTCCACTTCCTCCTCGGCCTCTAAAACCTCCTCGAGGTCGTCCCGCGGCCCTTCCATCCCGCGAAAAGTGTAGCGCCCTCCCCTTGGGCGACAAGACTTGCGCGCCCCCGAAGATCGCGTACACTGACCCTCGCAGGACCGAACGAAGTGCAGCACCGACGTGGCTGTTGGGGGTTGCCCCCAACAAGCAGTAGGGCGCATGGAGTCGGTCGAGTTTCAAAGAAAGGGGGGACTCCCAATGGCCATAGGCAAAGTGAAGTGGTTCGACGAGGCCAAGGGTTACGGCTTCATCGCCCAGGAGAACGGGCCGGATGTGTTCGTGCACTTCTCGGCCATCGACATGCCGGGCTTCAAGACCTTGCGCGAGGGTCAGATCGTGGAGTTCGACGTCGAGCAGGGTCCGAAGGGCCCGCAGGCCAAGAACGTGAAGCCGCGCTGAACCCAAGCGCAGCGAGGAAGGAAAGAGGGGGCGTTTCCGCCCCCTCTTTTTATTCCCCAAGCACCCGCCGGTAGATCTCCTCCACCCTGGCCAGCGCCCGCTCCTCCCGAAAGATCGCGGAGAGATCCAGTCCGAGCGCGCGGATCTGGGGATCCGCCCCGGCCACCTCCCGCAGGCTCCTTCCTTCCACCTCCGCCCGCCGGCTCAGTTCCGCCACAAGGCCATGGGCTTCCTTCCGGGCCATCCCCGCCCGCACCAAGGCCAAAAGGAGCCCTTCGGAAAAATGCATATCCAAAGCCCTCTCCACGTTTTCTCGCATGCGCTTTGGGAAGACCCAAAGCTCCCGAAGGAGCTTGGCCGCCCGGCTCAGCATGTAGTCCACAACGAGGGAGGTCTGGGGAAGGAGCACGCGCTCCACGGAGGAGTGGGACATGTCCCGCTCGTGCCAGAGGGCGTTGTTCTCCAGGGCGGGGCCGAGCGCGGCCCGCACCAGCCGCGCAAGCCCGCACAGCCTCTCCGAGAGGATGGGATTGCGCTTGTGGGGCATGGCCGAGGAGCCCTCGGGGCGTCCTTCCGCCACCTCCCCCACCTCCGTGCGGGAGAGGTGGCGCACCTCTAGGGCGATCTTCTCCACCAGGGAGGCCGCGGAGGCCAGGGCGAAGAGGACCTCGGCGTAGCGGTCGCGGCTCACCACCTGGCTGGCGATCGGGCAGGGTTTCAGCCCGAGCTTCTCTAGGGCCCGGGCCTCCGCCTCCGGCGGGAAGTGGGCGTAGGTGCCCACGGCCCCCGAAAGTTTCCCCACGGAAATCGCCTCCCGGGCGCGCCGGAGCCGCTCCTCCACCCGCCGCAGCTCGTCGTACCAAAGGAGGAACTTCAACCCCAGGGTGGTGAGCTCGGCCCACTGGCCGTGGGTGCGGCCCAGCATCACCGTCCGCTTGTGCTCCTTGGCCCGCTGGACCAGGACCTCTCCCAGGGCCCGCGCTTTTTCCAAAACGATGTCCAGGGCGTCGCGCACGAGGAGGGCGAGCGCCGTGTCCTTGACGTCGGAGGAGGTGAGGCCGAAATGGAGCCAGCGCCCCTCCGGGCCCACCTCCTCCTCGAGCACCCAGAGGAAGGCCAGGAGGTCGTGGCCCACCTCCCGTTCCGCCGCGAGGAACTTTTCCACGTCGATGCGGGCTTTAGCCCGCACCGCCTGGACCGTTCCCGGGGGAACCTCCCCCAGCTCCTCCAACGCCTCCAGGGCCGCGAGCTCCACGGAAAGCCAGCGCTCGTACTGGGCCTCCAGCGTCCAAAGCTCCTTCATGGGTGAAAGGGCGTAGCGTTCAAGCATGGCGCCAAAGCATAGAACGTTTCGCAAAAACGGGCCAGGTATAATCGCCGCGTTTGCCGAAAAAGGAGGAGGGGATGAAAGGAGCCGTGCTTGATGAACTTTGCGTGAACGCCCTGCGGTTTTTGGCCGTGGACATGATCGAGCGGGCCAAATCGGGCCACCCTGGGCTTCCTTTGGGGGCGGCGCCCATGGCCTACGTCCTCTGGAGCCGGCACCTCCGCCACAGCCCCTGCAACCCCAGCTGGCCCGACCGCGATCGGTTCATCCTCTCCGCCGGCCACGGCTCCGCCCTCCTCTACGCCCTCCTCCACCTTTTCGGCTACCTGCCCCTGGAGGAGATCCAGAACTTTCGGCAGTGGGGGAGCCGGACGCCCGGGCACCCGGAGGCCGGGCTCACCCCGGGGGTGGAGGTGACCACCGGCCCCCTGGGCCAGGGCTTCGCCAACGCCGTGGGCATGGCCATCGCCGAGGCCCACCTCGCCGCCCTCTTCAACCGCCCGGGCTTCCCCATCGTGGACCACTACACCTACGTCCTCGCCTCCGACGGGGACCTCATGGAGGGCGTGGTGGCCGAGGCCGCCTCCCTCGCCGGCCACCTCCGGCTGGGGAAGCTCATCGTCCTTTACGACCAGAACTTCGTGTCCCTCGCGGGCTCCACGGCCCTCGCCTTCACCGAGGACGTGCGCAAAAGGTTTGAGGCCTACGGCTGGCAGGTCCTGGAGGTCCCGGACGGGAACGACCTTGAGGCGGTCCACGGGGCGATCCAGGCGGCCAAGGCCGAGCGGGAGAGGCCCTCCTTGATCTGTGTCCGCACGGTGATCGGGTACGGCGCGCCCACGAAGGCCGGGACGTTCCACGTCCATGGGGCACCCTTGGGCCCGGAGGAAGCGCGGGCCGCCAAGAGGAACCTGGGATGGCCGGAGGAGCCCCCGTTCTTCGTGCCGGAAGAGGTGCGGGCCCATTTCGCGGAGCTTCGGGCCAAGGCGGAGGCCGAGGAAGCCGCGTGGCAGAAGCTTTTTTCGGAGTACGCGCGGGCCTATCCCGAGCTCGCCCAAGAGTTCCAGCGCCGCATGGCCGGGGAGCTCCCGCCCGGCTGGGACCAAAACCTTCCGGAGTTCGCGCCGGGCACGAAGGTTTCCACCCGCAAGGCCTCGGAGGCCGTGCTTCAGGCCCTTGGGGAGAGGATCCCCGAGCTTATGGGCGGGTCCGCAGACCTGAACCCCTCCTGTTTCACCTGGCTCAAGGGGAAGGGCGATTTTCAAGCCCCACCGGATCCGGGGCCGGTGCAGGGCGCGGTGGGCGGGGGCTGGAGCTACGCCGGCCGCAACCTCCACTTTGGGGTCCGGGAGCACGCCATGGGCGCCATCGCCCTGGGAATGGCCCGCCACGGCGGGGTGATCCCGTTCTGCGGCACCTTCCTCGTCTTCTCCGACTACATGCGGCCGCCCATTCGCCTTGCGGCCATGAGCCACACCCGCGCGGTCTTCGTGTTCACCCACGACTCCGTGGCCGTGGGCGAGGACGGCCCCACCCATCAACCCGTGGAACAGCTCATGAACCTGCGGTGCGTGCCGAACCTCGTGGTGATCCGGCCGGCGGACGCCAACGAGGTGCGGGAGGCCTGGGTCGCCGCCTTGCGCCGAAAGGAGGGCCCTACAGCCCTCATCCTCACCCGCCAGGACGTGCCCGTCCTGGACCGCCGGGATCTTGCCGGCCCGGAGAACCTCCACCGCGGAGGGTACATGCTTTGGCAGGCCCGCGAAGGGCAACCCGACCTCATCCTCATCGGCACAGGCTCCGAGGTCCTGGTGGCCCTGGAGGCCGGGAAGAAGCTCGCGGAGGAGGGGCTCAACGTGCGGGTGGTGGCCCTTCCGAGCTTCGAGCTCTTCGCGGCCCAGCCGGAGGCCTACCGGGAGGCGGTGTTGCCCAAAGCGGTGCGGGCGCGGGTGGCCGTAGAGGCCGGCTGCCCCTTGGGCTGGGAGCGCTACGTGGGCCTGGACGGCGCGGTGGTGGGGATCGCCCGCTTTGGGGCCAGCGCCCCCGGACAGGCGGTTCTGGAGAAGCTTGGGATCTCTGTGGAAAACGTTGTTCGTGTGGCCAAAGCTGTGCTGAGCCAGACGCGAAGCTCAGGATAGGGGGCTTTCACCCGAAGGCCCGGCGCAGCCCCTCCCAATAGGCGCGGACGAACTCGGCCACGAACGCATCCGCGGGATGGTCGCGGATCTCCTTGGGCGTGCCCACCTGCACGAATTTCCCTTCGCGCATCACCGCCACCCGGTCGCCCAAAAGGAAGGCCTCGGCGAGGTCATGGGTCACGTAGACCGTGGTGGTGCGCAGCTCCTCGTGGAGGCGGCGGATCTCCTCGCGGGCGCGGGCCCGGCTGGGCGGGTCCAGGTGGGCCAAGGGCTCATCCAGAAGGAGGACCTTGGGTGGAAGCACGGTGGCCCGGCCCAGGGCCACCTTCTGCTTCTGGCCCTCGGAGAGCTCGCCCGGCCGCCGGGAAAAGAGGTGGGAGGGGATGCCCAAGCGGCGCACCACCCGGCCCACCCGCTCCCGGATCTGTGCCACCCTCTCCCGCCGAAGCTTCAAGGGGAAGGAGAGGTTGGACCAACGCTGCGGGTGGTAAACCTCAAAGTGGGGGTAGAGCGCGTAATCCTGACCCTGGAAGACCATGCGCACGCCGCGCTCCCGCGGGGGAAGGTCGTTCACGAGGACGCCGTCGAAGTAGATCTGTCCTTGATCCGGCCGGATGAGGCCGGCCAAGAGGCGAAGGAGCGTGGTCTTGCCACAGGCCGTGGGCCCCACCACCACGAACAGCTCGCGGTCGAGAATGCGGGCGGTGAGATCCTCCACGGCCCTCACCGGGCCAAACCGCTTGGTGACCCCCTGAAGGACGATCTCCGGCACGGACTACCTCCGCCAGAAAAGGAAGCGGCGTTTGGGTTTGACGGGCGTGGTCTGAATCTCCCCGGCCTCGCGGGCCGCGCGCACCGCCTCCTCCCAGGTCCCGCGGGCCCGGGCCTTGGCCTCCCAAAGGGCGGCGAACCGGCGCAACGCCTCCTCCGCGTCCTTTCGGGTCACACTCCGGCCGCCCCGGGAAAGGGAACGCAGCACCTCGCCCAAAGCCGTTGTGTCCGGCCGAATGTGCACCTCCTCCCCTTCCTGCACGAGGACGTAGCGCGTGGCCTCCGCGAGGAGCCCAAACACCGCCTGGTCCACTCGGCCCAAGGGCAAAACCTCCTCCACGAACTCCCGGTCGGCCTCGAAGAACTCGCGCCGAAGCAGCTCACGCCAGCCCATGTTCCCCCTCCAGAAGTTCGGCCATGGCCGCCAGGGCCCGGCGCAGGAAGGCCTCGTCCACGGGCCCCATGGGGGTGGGGGTTTGGAGCGCCCGGGCAGGAAGGGCCACGGCCCCAAGGTCAAAGCCTTCGCGCCGTTTGAAGGCGTACTTGCGCCGGAGGATCTGGGCACCCAGGGCGGTGAGGGCCTCCGGGCTCCGCTCGATCCCGAGGGTCCCCAGGGCCGCGCAGCAGGTGGGAAGGTCGTAGATTCCGCGGGCAAAGAAACACACCACAAGGGAGGAGAGGACCTGCCGCCGGGCCTCCTCCCCAAGGAGGCGACGGGCAAGCTCCTCGGGAGCGAGTTTTTCCCCGCGCTGGAGGCACTCCTGATCCAAGGCGTAGCCGGCGGAATCGAGGTGGGAATGGCGGGAGCCGGAAAGGTAGGTGAGGAGGGCACCAGGCCCGGTGTGGTAGCCGGGCATCTCGTTCCCCCCGAAGTGCAGGGCGAACTCCTCCCCGCCGTAGCGCGCGGCCGCCGCCCGCACCCCCTGCCCCAAAACCCCGTAGAACTCGCCCGCGCGCTGGGCGATGCGCCGGATCATCTCCAGGTAAACCGGGGCGTCCCCCCAAGCGGGTTTGAGCCCCCCGGTCTCCCGCTCCGTGATGAGCCCGCGGGCGAAGGCCTCCGTGGCCCAGGCGAGGACCACCCCCGTGGTGATGGCGTCCATCCCGTACACCTCCACGGCATCGAGGAGCTTGAGCACATCCTCCGCGCGCTCCATCCCCAGCATGCTTCCCAGGGCGTAGAGCGGCTCGTGGTCGTAGGAGACGAACGTGGTCTTGAAAAAGTAGGGCTCCTTGGGGTGGGGCTCGCGCAGGATCGCAAGGTGGATGCAGGCCACAGGGCAAGCGGAGCAGGCCAGCCTCCGCCCCAAAAAGCCCTCGGCGAGGCGCTCGCCGGTGAACGCCGGCTCCCCCTCGTAGCGCGTGGCCGAAAGGTTCCGCACGGGCAAAGCCCCGATCTGGTTTAGGGGCCGGATGTTTTGGGCCGTGCCCAGGTCATGGTATTTGCGCATGAGGTCCGAGCGTGTGGCCCGCTCCCAGAGCTCCCGATAGAGCTTCTGGTAGCGGGGCGGATCGGGGATGGGGATGGTCCCCGTCCCGGAGATGACCAGGGCCTTGAGGTTCTTGCTGCCGAAGACCGCGCCCAAGCCCAGCCGGCCAAAGTGCCGGTAGGTCTCGGCGATCACCGTGGCGTAGGTGACGAGGTTTTCCCCGGCCCTTCCGATGCGCAGGATCGTGCGAGCCCCCGAGCCCGGCTCGATCTCCCGCAGCACCCGGCCCGCGGTGAGGGAGGAGGAAAGCCCCCAGAGGGCCCGGGCGTCGCGGAACTGCACGCGGCCGCGGTGGACCGTGAGGTACACCGGCACCTCGCTTCGCCCCTGGATCACGAGGGCCCCGAACCCCGCCAGGCGCAGGGCCAGGGCCACCCGCCCCCCGCAGTGGGACTCCCCCAGGTTCCCGGTGTGGGGCGACTTGAACAGGGCCACGGCCTTGGAGGCCAGTGGGAAAAGGGGGTTCAGCGGCCCCACCGCCAGGACGATGGGGTTCTCCGGCCCCAAGGGATCCGCGCCTTTGGGGCAAAGCTCGTGGAGAAGCTCGATGGCCACGCCGGTTCCCCCGAGCCCCTTCTCGAAAAGATCAGGACGTTCCTCCACCCACGCGCGCTTGCGGGTGAGATCCACGCGAAGAACGCGGGTAAGGGGCTTATCCACCGCCCACCTCCTCCAAGGCGATCACCCCGTGGGGGCAGAACGAGGCACAAAGCCCGCAATGGACGCAGATCACGGGCTTCCCGTTCTCCTCGTCCCAGTGCACGGCGCCGAAGGGGCAGGAGAGCACACAGGTGCGGCAGCCGATGCAGCGGTCGGGTTGCACGCGCACTCCGACCGGTGCTTTGGTGATGGCCCCCACCGGGCAGGAGGCGGCGCAGGGCGGATCGGGGCAGGCCCGGCACACGATCACCACGAACCCGTGCTCCACGCCGCCCACGGAGCGCACGGCGATGGCCGAGCGGGCCAACCCCCCTTCCCCAAAGCGCCGGGAACAGGCGAGGGCACAGAGGAGGCAGTCCACACAACGGCCGGAGTCCACCACCGCCAGGCGCTTAGGCACGGCTGCCCACCCCCGCAAGGGTCCTCAACCGTTCGGCCACGGCCCGGCCAAGCTCTTGGCCTTGCCGGAGCTCCTCGGCCGTGGGCGCGCCCGCGAACTCCACGCTTCCCACGAGCTCCCACCCGAGTTCCCGCACCCTCTCCTCGAGCTTGGCCCGGGCCCCGCCCCGCCAGCCGTAGGAACCGAAGATCCCCACCACCCGGTTCCGCAGCCTTTTGCGCTCAAGAAGGCGCAGGAAGTGCTCCACCGGCGGGAAGATCCCGGTGTCGTAGGTCGGGCTTCCCAGGATCAGTCCCCGGCAGCGCCAGGCCTCCTGGATGAGGAAGCTCACGTGAACGCGGCCCGCGTCGAGGACGCGCACGGGAAGCCCTCCTTCGCGCACGCCTCGGGCCACGGCCTCCGCCATCTTTCGCGTCTCCCCGTACATGGAGCCGAAGACGAGGGCCACCCCGGGCTCCCCCTCGTTCCGCGCCCAGCGCGCATAGAGCTCGACGAGCCTTTCTGGGGCCTTCCGCCAAATGAGGCCGTGGGAGGGGGCGATCACCTCGATCGCAAGCGCTTTGAGCTTCTCGATGGCCCGGAGCACCGCCTGGCTTTGCATCCCCACGATGTTGGAGAAGTAGCGGAGGACCTCGCCCTCGTAGAGGGCAAAATCCACCTCGTCGGCGAAGAGGGCGCCGTCGAGGGCGCGAAAGCCCCCAAACGCGTCGCAGGGAAAGAGCACCCGCTGCGTCCCTTCGTAGGTGGCCATGGTCTCCGGCCAGTGCACGAAGGGGATGTGGTGGAAGGAGAGGATTTTCCCCCCGAGGTCCAGGGTTTCCCCGTCGGCCACGGCCCGTACACCCGTGGTGAACCCATAGAAGCGGGCGAGCATGGGGAGGGCCGCGGGTGTCGCGAGGATCTCGGCGCTTGGCGCCACGCGGCGAAGGAGCGGGAGCGCCCCGGAGTGATCGGGCTCCATGTGGTTCACCACGAGGTAAGAAATCCGCGCGGGGTCCACCACCTGGGCGATGTTCCGAAGGAGCTCCTCCGCGTAGTGGTCTTTCACGGAGTCGATGAGGGCGATCCTTTGGCCCACCACGAGGTAGGCGTTGTAGCTCACCCCGTGGGGAAGCGGCCACATCCCTTCGAAGAGGTCGGTGGTGCGGTCGTTCACGCCCACCCAGAAGATGCCCGGCCGAATCTCCCGAGGGCCCATGCTACCCCTTTCCCAAAACCGCACGGAACAGGCGCAACCGGTCTCGCAGGAGCCGGGTGATCAGGAAATTCTGGCGCACATGCTCCCGGCCCTGGATACCCAGGCGCGTTCGGAGGTCGTGGTCACGGAGGAGGCGAATCACCGCCGCGGCCGCCGCTGGGTAATCTTGGGGATCCACAAGGAGGCCCGTCTGTTCAGGGATCACTTGGAGCGGGATGCCCCCGACGCGGGTGGCCACCACCGGCGTTCCCTTCCACAAAGCCTCCGAAATGGTGAGCCCAAAGCCCTCGCGCAGGGAGAGCTGAAGGACCACCGCCGCGGCCCGCTGAAGCGCGTTCACCAAAAGCCCATCGCTGGTGGTGATGAGGTGGACGTCGGGCAAGGATTTGGCCCGTTCCTGGACCCTCAAGAAGATCTCCGGCCCTTCGGGGTCATCCGTGGCCATGTTCCCAACGAGCACGAGACTGCACTCCACCTCTTTGCGTACGAGCGCGTACACTTGGAGCACCCCTAGCGGGTCCTTCCACTTATCGAACCGGGAGACCTGAACCAAGAGCGGTTTATCCCCAGGGATTTCGTACTCCCTGAGCTTTTGGGCGATCGTGTCTGGGGAGAGCTCGCGGTTGAGTTCAGAAAGAGGATCCAGGGCGGGGGGGATGATGTGGGTCTCGGAGGGAAGATCGGGTTTGGCAAAGGTCTCGGAGGAGATGACCACCGCGTCGTAGCGCAGAATGTAGGGTTTGAGCCGATCCCACACGGGAGGATGGGGCGTGGAAAGGTCGATGTGGCAACGCCAGATCCAGGGGACCTCCCGGGGACGAAACCGGATGAGGGGGAGGGGCTGAGGGTCGTGAACGACGAGAAGGTCGTGGGAGCTGATGGGGCTGTAGCGCGCGAAGAGTTCGTTGACGTCCAGGTATACCTTGAATTCCCTTTCGCTCAGGTCCACGGGTTCGCCCTGGAGCGCGTTATGGATCTTCTTGGTCACGCGAAAGAGCGCGGGTTCCGCATAAAGAAGGCTCCAATCGGCGTTGATGCCCACATCGTTGAGCAGAGGGATGAGGGAGTGAAGCATCCCGGCCACACCCCCTCCGTGGAAGGTGGAACTCACTTCCAACACGCGTAGTCCATATAGCGGGCGAGCCAGTTGAAAGATCTCCACTATCGCCTTTTCCCCAACGATGGGCACGTACCGCTCAATACCGCTTTGCTCCATATCCGAGCCCGGACCAGCCAATCACCTCCAGAAGCATGGTACAAAGAAAAACGGTCTTGCACAACGCGGGAGGAGCTTCCGGCAATGGGAAGCCCGTGGGGAGAGAAGCGAGGGAAGAAGCCGCATTGGGAAGGCGATACCGGGATAGCGGTGGGTGCTCAGAGGAAGCCGACGCCTTGGGCGCCTTTTTCGGTCGGGCTTCGCGTCTTTCGGGGGGCGCGCAGCACCGCGTGTCGGATTACTTAATGGCCCCCCCGACCAGACCGCGCACGAAGTAGCGTTGGAGAAAGAGGAACACGAGAAGTGGGGGGAGCATGGCCAAGAGGGACCCGGCGCTCAAGAGCCCCCAGTCCACATGATACTGGCCCCGCAGGAGGGGGATCTGTTGGGTCACCACCATCCGGCGCGGGTCGTAGACAAGGATTAGGGCCATAAAGAAGTCGTTCCAAACCCAGGTGAACTGGAGGACCATGGCTGAAGCCAGCGCGGGGAACATGAGGGGGAAAACGATCCAAAAAAACGTGCGGAAGCGGCCCGCGCCGTCGATCACCGCGGCTTCCTCCAGCTCGATTGGCAAGGTTTCGATGAACCCGCGCAGGAAGAAGACCATCCAGGGCAGGGCCCAGGCGCTGTGGACGAGGACCAGACCAGTGAGGGTGTTCAAGAGGCCGACCCGGTTGAGGATCTGGAACACCGGCCAGGCCACCATCTGTTGGGGGATGGCTAAAAGGAGCCCGATGGTCATGAGGATCCCTCCCCGGCCAGGGAAGCGCAAGCGCGCAAGACCATAGGCCATGAGGGAGGCAGCCAGAGTGGGAAGAAGGGTAGCGAACACCGCAAGTTGCGCAGAGTTCCGAAGGCCCGCGGCGATGGAGGCCGTGGGATGATGCCAAGCCCCGACAATATTTTGCCCGGTGAACCGGAAGGGTGGACGCCACCACCCGTACAGGACGTCCCGAGAAGGACGCAGGGCGCTCATGACGATCCCCAAGAACGGGATCAGCCAAACGATCCCAACTAGAATGGCCACGAGGCTAGCCAGCCGCGCCCCTCCGCGCCTTCTCATCGTCGCAGCCTCCGGGTGGCAAACCAGTAGCCCAGGGGAAGGCTGAACAAGGTAATAAGGGTGGCGATGGCGGAGGCCCGGTGGGGGTCGAGAGTACGGAACCCCGCCAAATACATCTCCAGGGCCAGCACAGTGGAGGCCCGCCCAGGCCCGCCCATGGTGGCCACGTACACGATGTCGAAGATCTTGAGCTCCCAAAGGAAGGTCATCACCGCCACCACGAACGTCACGGGCCGGAGAAGGGGCACGGTGATGTGCCGGAACTGGGCCCAACTCGAGGCCCCGTCGATCTGGGCGGCCTCGAAAAGCTCAGGGTCGATGGCGGAAAGCCCGGCCGAGTGCAAGATCATGCTGAAACCCGTCCAGAGCCACACCGACCCCAGGATTAACCCGAGGAGGGCCGTTTCCGGGAAGGCCATCCACCCCCCGGACCACGGCCTTCCTACGCCCAATGCGCCCAGGATCTGGGGCACGATGCCGGAATGGCCCTCGAAGAGGTACCGGATGATGACCCCGCCCACGATCATAGGGGTAACGATACCCAAAAACAGCGCTCCCCGGGCCAATCCCACCCACCACCGCCGGACCCGGGCGTAAACCACGGCCAACACCAACCCCAGCCCCACCGTGATTGGAAGGTGCAGGGCCACCCATACGAGGTTATGGAATAACGCCCCCCAGGGGGGTTCCCGTTGGAGAAAGCGGGCGGGGTTCACGATGGCGGGGTCTGCGAAAAGACGGCGGAAGTTGGCCAAGCCCACGAAGCCCGTTCGGTCCTGGATACTCAGGCTCAAGGTTTGCAGGGCGGGCCCGAGCACAAAGCTCACGAGGAGCACAAACCCTGGGGCGAGGAAAATGAGGGCCGCCCCCCATTCCCGCCCGCGTTTCCTTGCGCGGCGCATACGTGGAGGTCAAGGGAGGGAGCGGGCCTGCCCGCCCCCTCCCGTTCGTGTCACTTACGCGCCGGATGCAGGGCATCCAGCGTGCGCAGGACGTCGTCTAGTGCCTCCGGTCGGACCCAAAGGAGCTTGAGTTGGTCCCAGAAGGCCAGCTGCCAGTCGCCGCCGATGGTGTCGTCCATATCCGGGGCGATGGTCAAGGCCCCCACGGCGGCGGCCAGGGCCGCTTCTGCAGGGGGATAGTGCTCCGGCCCCACGTCGGTGCGCATGGAGAGCTTCCCCCCGTAAGAGACCCGGAGCGCCACGCCCTCCACGCTCACCAAGTACCTGAGCAGGGCCCGAGCGTCGTCCACCCGACGGGAGTACCGGGGGATGAACATGTAGTCCGTTCCGCCCACCACGGCCGTGCAGCCGGGGAGCGTGAACACCCCGAGGTCCTCGGGATCCTCGACCATGCCGGTGAGCCAGTTACCCATGAAGTAGATCCCGTATTTCCCGTCCCACCACATATCCAGGGCGGCAGTCCACTCGATAGGGTCGCTGGCATGGGCCAGGAACGGGATGAGGTAGTCCTCGAAAATGGCGCGGACCTCCGGGGATTCCCACCTCACCGTGCCCTCGATGAGCCCAAGGTGCATGTCCAGGCCCCCGAAGGTGAGGATGAAGTGCTCGGTGATATCGGAAAGGGGCCACCCCACGCCGTTCCCCGAGGCCGCGGCCTTCTCCACGCCCGGGATCGACTCAATCCGCGCCAAAAGGGCCAGGAAATCCGGCCAGCTTGCGGGCGGCTGGAGCCCATGGTTCGCAAAGAAGGATAGGCGATACCAAAACCCCGGTTTCACGTAGGTCACGTAGGGCGCGGCCACCGCTCGCCCATCCACCCACACAGGGTCAGTGGTGAAGGGGATCCCCCGGAGCTCCTCGGTGAGGTCCACCAGGTGAGGGCTGAACTCTTTGACCCACCAGCCCCAGGCAGTGAAGATGAGGTCGCCTGGGGTGAGGCCCGCGGCGAACTGTGCGGGCAACACGGCGGCCAAGTCCTCCGCACGCATGACCCGATACTCCACGGGGATGCCGAACTTCTCGGTAAAGGCCTTAAGGACCGCCTCAAAGGGCGCGGCCTCCGCCCCCGACCAAGGGCCGATCACCACCAAGGGCTCCGTTCCAAAACAACCCC
>JAUQPF010000013.1 GCA_030550535.1 Candidatus Bipolaricaulota bacterium | reverse complement strand
CACAGTGTGATGTTACAATACGGCCCGTGGAGGTGAGCACGCTATGCTGAGCCTGGTCCTCTTCGCCGCGTCGGCCCATTGGCCTGCGGAGGTCCTGGCCAAGCTGGGGAATGGGGTGGATGGGGAGGTGAGGCCCCCGTGGAACAACCCGAGGAGCTGATCCCCAAAAAAGAGGTCCTCCGCCTCACCGGCATCTCCTACGGCCAGCTCTACCGCTGGAAGCGCCTGGGCCTCATCCCTGAAGCCTGGTTCATCCGCCGCTCCACCTTCACCGGGCAGGAGACCTTCTTCCCCAGGGAAAAGATCCTCAAGCGCATCGCGGACATCCTGCGCCTCAAGGACGAATATCCTCTAGAGGAGCTCGTGCGCCTTCTTTCCCCGGAGGTCGTGCCCACGGAGGTGGCCCACCTCGATCCCCTTGCTCTGGCTCCCATCGGCCCCGAGGGAAGGGAGCTCCTGTGGAAAAGCGGGGAGTACGCGTTTTCGGAGCTCGTGGCCTTGGCCTGCGGGGCGGAGGCCATCCGCAGGGGGGCCAAGCCCGGGGAGGCCCGCCTGCTCGTGGAGGTCGTGCGGCGAGCCGAGGAGGCCTTGCGCGCGCCCACCGACCTCTCCGCCCTCCTTGCGGAAAAGACCGTGGAGCGCGAGGGCTTGCTCCTCCGGGCCCCCCTGGCCCTCGTGGGCCGGGAGCCCCTCCTCCTGGATCCCGAATGCCGGATCAAGGTGCGGCTGGACCTGGAGAAGGTGGTGGAAGGGGTGAAACTGGCGTTGGGAGGTGAAGGGCGTGGGTGAGCGCAACGTCACCATCTCAGGAGCAGGAAGGATCGAGGGCGGAAGCTACGGCACGGTGAAGATCGCCGGCTCCGGACGCGTGGTGGGCGACCTGGTGGCCGAGGAGTTCAAAGCCGCGGGCTCCGCCAAAGTGGAGGGAAACCTCAAGGCCCAGAGATTCGAGGCCGCCGGGGCCTTCCGCTGCGAGGGGAACCTGGAGCTGGAGGAGGGCGAGGCCGCGGGTTCCCTCAAGGTGGTGGGACGCGTGAGGGCCAAGGAGCTGAAGCTTGCGGGCTCGGCCCAGGCCAAGGGCATCACGGGCGGGTACCTGCGGGCGGGAGGCTCCTTGAGCGTGGAGGAGAACGTGGAGGTCGAGATATTCCGCCTCATGGGCGCGTTTGAGATCGGCGGGCTCCTTTCGGCAGACCGGGTGGAGGTGGAGCTGGAGGGCCGGGCCCGCGCCCGCGAGATCGGGGGCGAGAAGATCGTTGTCCGCGCCGGGCAACGAAGCCTGGGCGGCTTCCTCTCGCAAGCCCTGGGGTTCTTGTTCGGTCAGGGCTCCCACAAGGAGCTCGTGGCGGAGGTCATCGAGGGCGACGAGATCGAGCTTGAGGCCACCCAGGCGCGTCTCGTGCGCGGCGGAAAAATAAAGATCGGCCCGGGATGCCGCATCGAACGCGTGGAGTACACGGAGACCCTGGAGGTGGCCCCGGGCGCGGTGGTCAAGGAGGAGGTGAAGGGATGAGCTGGCTTCCGCGATTAGCGTGGAAGGCGCGCACGGTGGTGGACCTTGTTTTTGGGCTTCCCTTCCGTATTGTGGGCACGGTTTTAGGGAGCACCTTGGGCGGGATCCTCGGAGCCTGGAGCGGCCTGGCCGGGGTTTTCGCGGGGATCCTCGCCGCGGCTATCGCTCTACCCATTGCGGTGGTCGTGATGGCCCTGGTCTTGGCCATCGTGGTTCCCGTCGTCACCCTCGCGATGGGCCTGGTTGCCGTAGGCCTCGTGCTTGCCGTCCTTTTTTCGCCGTGGCTCCTCCTCAAGGAGCGGGAACGCCGCAAAAAAGAGCTGGAGCGCTGGAAGGAGGAACTCGAGCGCTGGAGGTGAGGAATGCCGAGGGGCAAGCTCTTCCGGGAATTCCCGGTGACGGGCCCCCTGCGGGTGGAGATCGAGGGGGAGGGTCCCGATGTTTCCCTGCGCGCCCATGCGGGGCCCTTCGTGCGGGTGGAGATGGCCTACGGGGTACACGGGTGGGGCCACGGGGCAGAGGAGCGGGAGCGCGCGCTCCTTTCAAACCCGCCGCTTCGGTTCTACGGGGATCTCCTGCGCGTGGGCCCGGAGCCGGAGGGAGTGAGCCTGGATTACAAGCTCGCTCTTCCTCCCGAGGCGGAAGTGGAAGTGGCGGTGGCCACCGGAGACGTGGCCGTCACGGGGCTTTCCAAAAAGGTCCGGATCGCCACAGGCTCGGGGGATGTGGTCTTAACCGACATCGCCGGGGAAGTGCGCGTGCGCTGCGGAAGCGGGGATGTGAGCCTCCAACGCGTGTTTGGGGCCCTCGCCATTCGCACAGGAAGCGGCGATATCGTCGGCAAAGACGTCAAAGGGGATGTCGAGGTGGAAACGGGCTCGGGCGACGTCGCGCTGGAAGGTGTGGAAGGGGAGCTGCACGTCCTCACGGGAAGCGGGGATGTGCGGGTGGCAGGACACGTGGAGGAGGAAACCTGGCGGATCCACACGGGCTCCGGAGACGTGGACCTTCGGCTCCTTGAGCACTTCCAGGCAGCCGTGGAACTGCGCACGAATTCCGGGGACATCGCGTGCACGCTGCCCGTGAAGATCGAAACGCACGAAGAGGGGATGCTGCGGGGGACTGTGGGAGAGGCTCCCCGGGCGCGGATCCTCGTGCAAACGGGAAGCGGCGACATCAACCTGGCGCAGGGGTGAGGGAGGAAGCATGGCTCAAGCGCTGGACAAGGCGTTTTACGAGCGGGTGGAGGCCTGGTTTTCTCGGCTTTTGGAGGAAAGCCCGGTGGCGGCCACGGCCTTGGGCGATCACCGTTTTGACGACCGTCTTTCGGACTACAGCCGCACCGGTTTGGCTCGTAAAGAGCGGCTCCTGCGCGAGGCCCTGGCCGAGCTGGAGGGGTTCGAGGCCAACCGGCTCAGCCCAGATGCCCGCATCGACTATGAGATCGTCTTCCGCCTGAGCAAGGGCTTCCTTCGGGAGTTCGAGCGCTTCCGCGGCCATCAACGCAACCCTTACGCGTACCTCTACGAATGTGTGGGCGGGGTTTTCCTCCTTTTGACCCGGGACTTCGCGCCTTTCCCAGAGCGGCTCAAATCGGTGATCGCCCGGACCCGAGAGATCCCGCGTGTGCTGCGCGAGGCCGAGGAAAACCTAATCCCTGAGGAGGTCCCCCCGATTTGGGTTGAGGTGGCCTTGGAATCCTTGCGGCGGGTGACCCCCGCCTTTTCCTTCCTCTTGCCGGCCCTGGCCCTCCGGACTCCTTACCGTTTTCCAGGGATGCTTCGCGCCGCGCGGGCCGCGACGAAAGCCCTGCGGCGCTACGAGGCCTTCCTCGAGGAGCGGGTAAAGCCCAAGGCTCGGGGGAATTTCGCCGCCGGCGAGGCCCTGTTCGAGGAGATCCTCCGGGAAAACCATCTCCTCCCTTACCGGGCGGAGGAGCTCCTTCGCTTGGGCCAGGACATTCTCCGCCAAACCCGCGAGGAGATGGAAGTTTTGGCGCGGAGGATCGATCCCCACCGCTCGGCCCGGGAAATCCTGGAGGAGGCGAAGAACCGCCATCCCGCACCGAAGGAAATCCTTCCCGCCTACCGTCAGGAGGTGGCGAAGGCCCGGGAGTTCGTGGAGCGAGAGCGGGTCGTGACCGTTCCCGAAGGCGAGAGCCTCCGGGTGGAGCCCACGCCCCCGCCCCTTCGCACCACCATCCCCTTTGCCGCCTACATGATGCCCGGGCCGCTGGAGAAAAAGCAGGAGGGGATCTTCTGGGTCACGCCCGTGGACGGACGCATGCCTCCAAAAGTCCGGGAGGAGAAGCTGCGGGGGCACTTCTGGGCCAAGATCCCCGTGACCGTCGTGCACGAGGCCTACCCAGGACATCACCTCCAGCTCGTTTTCGCCAACCGCTACGCCCAAACCCTGCCCCGGAAGCTTGGCTCCGCCCTCTCCTCCCTTTTCGTGGAGGGCTGGGCCTTCTACTGTGAGGAGCTCATGGAGAACCTGGGTTACTTGGGCGATCCGCTCCAGAGGCTTGCGCGGCTTTCGGACCAGCTTTGGCGCGCGGCCCGCATCGTCATCGATGTTTCCCTTCACACCCGCGGGATGACCGTGGAGGAGGCCGTGGAGTTCCTCGTGCGCGAGGTGGGGATGGAACGGACCAACGCCCTCGCGGAGGTGCGCCGCTACACCTTAAGCCCCACCCAGCCCCTGAGCTACCTCGTGGGCAAGCTCGAGATCCTGAAGGTCATCGAGGAAGTGAAGCGAGCCAAGCCAGGCTTGAGCCTTCGGGAGCTGCACGATGCCCTCCTCTCCCAGGGCTCCCTTCCGCCCAAGCTCCTGCGGGAAAAGCTCTTGGCGGGCTAACGATGGCGGACTTGCAGATCCGGGAGGTCCGACTGCGCGACGCCACCCAAGTTCTGGAGATCGCGCGAGCTTCCTTTCCCGAGGAAAGGGCCTTGCAGAGCCTGAGCCCCGCCGACGTCCGAGGACTTTTTTGTTTATATCGCCTTCTGCGCGCGCTGCAAAGGCTTCGAGGAAAACCGTGGTTCAAGATGTACGTGGCCGAAGCAGGCGGGCAGGTGGTGGCGGGGGTCATGGTGGACTGGCACCGGCGCTACGCCTATGTGCGAAGCCTCATGGTGCATCCAGAGTTTCGGGGGCAGGGGATTGGCCGGCGCCTCCTCTCCCATGCCGTGGAGGAGGCCTTCCGCTTTGGAGCTCCCAAAGTGGTGCTCGACGTGCGCGCCGACAACACCCTGGCCTGTCGCCTCTACGAGAGCCTGGGCTTCCGGACCTTTGAGGAGCGCGTGGAGCTTCTTCGGGAGGCAAGCCCTCTCCAGGTGGAAACGTCTTGGCCTCGGGGGTTCCGCTGCGCGCGGGTGTGCCCTTGGGACCGCCGCGTTTGGAAAGCCCTCGAAGCCTCGCGGACCCCTGAGGCTGCCGCGGTTTATGGCCCTTGGTCCCGCTTTTCCCTTCTGCGCCGGCTTGTGTTTCGAAGGATCTGGCTCGTTGCGGAGGCCCAGGGTCAGGCCGCGGCCCTCCTCATTTTAGGCGGTAAAAACCCCGTCCGGCTGAATGTTCTCGTCCTCCCCGAATACGAGGGCGCAGGGCTCGAGGAGGCGCTTTTGGCCCTAGGGCTTCGGGAAGCGCGAGGAAAAACGGTCGCTCTCCGCACGCGCGCCCACAAGACCCGGCTCCTCCACGTCGCCCAGGAGCTCGGCTTCCAGGAGAAGGCGCGGGTGCGCGGCATGGTGCTCGAAAAGAGAGGTTGATGTGCCCCCCTGGAAGACCCGGTTCTTCACGATCTGGGTAGGACAGCAGTTCTCGCTTTTTGGCAGTGCCATTGCCCAGTTCGCCCTCATCTGGTGGCTCACGCAGCGCACGGGCTCAGCCACGGTCCTGGCCACGGCAAGCCTCGCGGCCTTGCTCCCCAGCGTGGCCCTCGGCCCGTTCGCCGGGACTTTAGTGGACCGATGGAGCCGCCGTCGCGTGATGATCGTGGCCGATAGCTTCATCGCTCTGGTCTCCCTGGGTTTAGCCCTCCTCTTTTGGGCGGGGAGGGCGGAGATCTGGCATATCTACCTGGTGAAGGTCCTGCGGGCCTTGGGGGGCGCTTTCCACTGGCCGGCGTTTTCCGCATCCGTCTCCCTCATGGTGCCCAAGGACCACCTCTCCCGGGTGGCCGGGCTCAACCATGCCGTTCACGGCCTTCTCAACATCGTCGGCCCTCCGGTGGCCGCCCTGCTCCTTTCTGTTTTGCCCATCCACCTCGTTTTGGGGATCGACGGGCTTACGGCAGCCTTGGCGGTGATCCCCCTCCTTCTCCTCCCCATCCCCCAGCCTTCTTCGGCCAAGGAGCGTACCTCGTTTTTGCGGGAATTCGCGGGCGGCTTCCGCTACATCTGGAGCTGGCGCGGTGCCCTGTACCTTCTTCTTGGCGCCACCCTGCTCAACGCCCTCCTGAATCCCGCCTTCTCCCTCCTTCCGCTCCTTGTCACCAAACGCTTTGGTAAGGGGGCGCTTGAGCTTGGCTGGCTGCAGTCAGGATTTGGACTCGGCGTCATCGCGGGCGGCCTCTTTCTCTCCGCTTGGGGTGGGTTCAAGCGCCGCATCTACACCGCGCTTATGGGCATGGCAGGACTGGGCTTAGGCGTGGCGCTGTTAGGGATCGCCCCTCCTAGCGCGTTCTACGTGGCCCTGGGGGCCATGGCCTGGACGGGGTTCATGAACCCCATCACCAATGGACCACTCCTCGCCATCTTCCAGGCCAGCGTGGCCCCGGAAGTCCAGGGACGCGTCTTCTCCGTAATCGCGAGCCTTGCGGAGGGAGCGAGCCCCCTCGGTCTCGCCCTGGCCGGCCCGGTGGCCGATCTCCTGGGGATTCAGGTGTGGTTCCTCCTCGGCGGTCTCGGCCTCCTCCTCATGGGGGTCGCGGGCTTTTTCATCCCCGCGCTTTTGCGCATCGAGGAGGGTTCACGGCTCCCCCCAACCCCCGGCCTTGGGCAAAGGACACCGCGGTGACGTCGCGCGTGGGTCAGGAACGAAGCTCAGCCACCAGGGTGATCTGGGGGACCGCCGCGAGGGCCCGGGATACTGGACAGCCGACCTTCGCCGCCTCCGCGATCGCCGAAAACCGCTCCCGGGGGATCCCGGGGACCTCGGCCTGGGTGCGCAGCTCGATCCGGGTGAGGGCGGGCCCCCCCTCCCCAAGCTCCAGGGCCACGGTGGCCTCGGTGACGATGCGCTTTGGGGGAAAGCCTTCCCGCTCCAAGGCTGCGGCCAAAGCCATGGAAAAACAGCCCGCGTGGGCGGCCGCCAGGAGCTCCTCGGGGTTGGTCCCCGGACCCGCTTCGAACCGGGAGGGGAAGGAGTAGGGGCCCTCCGTACCCAAACCCGGAAGCCCAACCCTGCCCTTTCCCGTTCGCAAACCGCCCTCCCACACCGCCTGTGCTTTTCTCGTGGGCATCCACACCTCCGGCTTACCCTAGCCGGTCCTAGGGGGTTCGGCAAGACCAGGGGCAAAAAGCGGCCTGCCCCGGGCCGGACACGGTTCGTCAGGGCCGGTCGGCCTGGCCCGACCTCAGGGGAGCCGCACCCGCGCCCGCTCCCCCGAGGCGAGGACGCACAAAAGCTCACGGTGGGCCAGGGGCTGCCAGGGCCTCCCGGCGTCGACGGGCGCGGAGGCCACGACCACCACGTCCGGTCCCTCGTGGATCCAAAGGGTGAAATACTCCGGATCGAGGGTGTAGGCGCAAAGGGCGTAGAGGTTCTCCCCGTCGGAAAGAAGAAGGTTCAGGGCTGAATAATTCTGCACCGTGGCGAGGAGCTCGGCCAGGCATTCCCTGAGGCGCTCGGGAGTTCGGGGCCGCCACCGCTGCGCAAGCCAAAGGAGGACTCGGCGGGAGTCCGTGCCCAGCCCTTCGCCGAGTCGGTGCGCGTCCCGACCCTCCCGTTGTGGCAGAGGAAGATCCCGTCGTGGAAGAAGGGATGCGCGTGGAGGGCGCCGCGGAAGCGTTGGAACTCCGGGGAGGCTTTCCGGGCATGGGCCAAAAGGAGGAGGGCTTGGGCCTCCGTCGGGCCGGGGATTCCCCCTTGGGTCAGGGCCCCAGGGCCGAACCGAAAGAGCCGCCAGCGGCCCGTGGGCTCGCGAAAGGCGTAGCCAAGACCATCCCGATGCGGCCCCCTTTGGCCAAAGAGGCTGAGCCCCAAAAGGCCGGGCTGGGCGTCCAAAAACCAGCGCCGGATGGGAAAGGGCTCGCGGCTCCAGACCGCCAGCATCCGGCACATCCTCACCGCCCCCGCTTGAGCGCCGCCAAAAAGGCCTCCACGGGCAAGGTGTTCAAGACGTCCGCAGCCTCGGCCCAGCCCCGCCGCAGGGTCAGGACCCCGTACTCCAAAAAGTCGAGGTGCTCGGGGGCGTGGGCGTCCGTGCCCAAAAGGAAACGTACCCCGTAGTCCAGGGCCCGGCGGATGAGATCCGCAGGGAGGTCCAGGCGCTGGGGATTGGCGTTGACTTCGAGAGCCGTGCCGGCCTTGGCCGCCCGGCGAAACACCTCGTCCCAATCAACCTCGTAAGCCGGCCGCTCCCCGATGAGCCGGCCCGTGGGATGCCCCAACACGTCCACCCCTTCATCCTCCACGGCCCGCACCAGCCGCTCCGTCATCTCCTTCTTGGAGAGACGAAAATGGGTGTGCACGGAAGCGATCACCAAATCCAGCTCGGGAAGGAGATCCCGCGGCACATCCACCGTGCCATCCCGAGCGATGTTCGCCTCCACCCCGCAAAGGAGACGAAAATCCGAGAGCTTCTCGTTCAGCCTGCGAATCTCCTCGATCTGGCGGCGGAGGTCGTCGGCGGAAAGCCCAGGGATGGCCTGGGCGAACCTGAGGTGGTCGGTGATGGCGATGTACCGAAGGCCGCGGGCGCGCGCGGCCTCCACCGCTTCCTGAAGCGTCATCTTCCCATCCGACCAATCCGTGTGCACGTGGAGATCCGCGAGGATCTCGGAGAGGGCCACAAGCTTGGGGAGGGCCCCGACCTCCGCGGCCTGGATCTCCCCCTGGTCCTCCCGGAGCTCCGGAGGAATCCAGGCAAGACCCAAGGCCTGGTAGATCTCCTCCTCCGTGCGCCCGGCGATCCGGCGGTCCTCGGCATCGAAAAGGCCGTACTCATTGAGCTTCCAGCCGCGGGCCACGGCCCGCTCCCTGAGGCGAATGTTGTGGGCCTTGGAGCCCGTGAAGTACTGAAGCGCGGCACCGAAGGACTCTTCGGGGACGATGCGCAAATCCGCCTGGAGTCCCCCGTGGAGCCGCACCGAGGACTTCTTGGGCCCCTGGGCCAGGACCTCCTCCACCTCCGGAAGGCGAGAGAACGCGCGCGCCGCCTCCTCCGGGTGGGCGGAGATCGCAAGGATATCGAGGTCGCCCACGGTCTCCTTCCCGCGCCGAAGGGAACCTGCGGGCTCCACCCGCACAAAAAGCCCGCTGGCCAAGAGCTTCTGACAAAGGTGGCGGGCCAGGGGAAGGGCATAGCCCAAAAGCTCGCGCTTTTCCGTGCCGCGCGCCTCCTGAAGCCCCCGCAGGATCTTCTCCTCAATCTTGGGGCCCAACCCCTTGACCTCCCGGATCTTTCCCTCCCGGGCCACCCGCTCCAGATCCTCCAAGGTGCGCACGCCCAGGGCCTCGTAGAGGAGCTTCACGGTCTTGGGGCCTACCCCCTCCACCTGCGTTAGGGCGTAGAGGTCCACGGGGAGTTTTGCTTTGAGCTCCTCGTGGAGGGCGAGCTTTCCGGTGCGCACGATCTCCTCGATCTTTTGGGCGATGGACTCGCCCACGCCCGGAAGCTCATGGAGCCTCCCTTGCTCCACCAGATCCTCAATGGGGATGGGGCAGGACTCCACGGCCTGGGCCGCCCGCCGGTACGCGCGCGGTTTGAACTCCACGCCCTCCAGCTCCAAAAGGTCCGCGACCTCGTAGAGGATCTTGGCCACCAGGCGATTCTTCATTTATGGAGCGCAGCGAACCGCGCAAAGGACCGGTCGTAGGTGCGCTCCACCTCCGGCGGGAAGAAGCACGCGGGAAGCTCGCGGTGCGCAAGGTGATAGTGCAGGCACTCGCAGCACTTGCCCTTGCGGGAGCAATCCGGCCAGGTGCAGGGGCAACGAGCGAGGTTCTTCTTGAGGTTCGGGCAGTCCGCCACGGCCAACCCCCTCCTTTCCTGGGAAATCCCCGCCACCCGCTATAATGCCGGCGCTATGGACCTTGGGCAACCGGTTTTGGACAGGATCCTTGCGGCCACGGGCGGAGCCCGGCCCCATTACGAACGCTACTGCATCGCTTCTGTGCCCCCCACGATCGAGGAGCTTTTCGGCCTGCGGCCCTCCCGGCCCGGCCTGCGCGAGGAGCTCGGTCTTCCTGAGGCCCAGGTCGTGGTGAGCGTGATCCTCGACGGCGTGGGCTATCGGCGCCTGGAGAGCCTGCGCGCCGAGGGCCTCGTGCACCTTGAGCCGTTCCTGGAGGACGGGGCGTATCTTCCCCTGACCTCGGTCTTCCCCACCACCACGACCGCGGCTTTAAGCACCCTCTCCAGCGGGGAGAGCCCGGCCGTGCACGGGGTTTTGGGGTATCGCCTGTTTCGCCAGGAACTGGGTTCCGTGGTGGACATGATCAAGCTTGCCCCGCCGGGTGGCCGCGAAAATTCCCTGGAGAAGCTTGGTCTAGAGCCGGAGAAGATCCTCACCGTGCCCACCCTTTACCAGCGCCTGAGCCTGGCCGGTATTCCCACCGTGCTCTTTTTGCCCAAATACATCGCGGATTCGGGGCTTTCCAAGGCCCTGTACCAGGGGGTGGCCCGAACCGTGCCGTTCCTCACGGCTTCGGATCTCCTCGTTCTTTTGCGGGAGGCTTTGGGCCGGCCCGGCCGGGCCCTCCTCGCCGTGTACTGGCCAAGCACGGACTCCCTGGCCCACCTCTACGGCCCCCGCTCCGAGGCCTTCGCCCTGGAACTGGCCCATATCCTCTCCGTTTTGCGGAAGCTCTTAGAGGGGGCACCGAGGGACTTTCTGCTCCTTGTCACCGCAGACCATGGGTTCTATGAGGCCGATCCCGAGCGGGATATGGTGAACTGCGCGGCCCAGGCGGCCCTCAGGGAGGCCTTGCTCCTTCCGCCTGTGGGCGACCCCCGCGCCGCCTACCTCTTTTTGCGCCGCGGCAAAGACGGCCTTGTGGAACGGTTCTTCTCCGAGTTCTTCCCCGAGGACTTCGACCTCCTCACCCCCGAGGAGGGGATCCGCCATAAACTCTGGGGACTTGAAGAGCCGAAACCCGAGGTGCGCGCCCTCCTTGGGGATCTCGTGGTGATCTCCAAACGCAGGAAGTTCGTGCTCTGGCCCACGGAGGAGTTCAAGCTGCGGGGCCTGCACGGCGGGCTCACCCCGGACGAGCTCTTTGTCCCCCTTCTGGTGCGCCGCGTGAGAAAAGGAGGCGTGGATGCCTGAGGTGAAGAGGCTTGAGGACGTGCCCGCCTTGGATGTCTCCGATGGCAAGGAGATCGTGGGCGTTCGTAAAAGGCTTCTCATTGGGCCCAAGGACGGGGCGCCCACTTTCGCCGTGCGGCTCTTTTCCGTGGCCCCGGGCGGACACACCCCGGCCCACGCCCACCCCTACGAGCACGGCGTCCTCGTCCTGCGTGGGAAGGGCGAGGTCCTCACCCAAGACGGCCCTAAACCCATCGCTTCAGGAACGGTGGTGTTCGTGAAGCCCCAAGAGTTCCACGGGTTCCGCAACACGGGCACGGAACCCTTGGAGTTCGTGTGCATCGTGCCCGTCCACGTGGAGAGCTGAACCATGGACCTCTGGAAGCTCCTCCTTCTGGCCGTGGTTGTGGTGGGGATCGTTCTTATCCTCGCCCAGCCCCCCGAACTCCCCAAGCTTCCCGAGGGCCCGCGGGTGGAGGAGGGCACGTTCCGCGTGACCACCCCCCAGGGCTCTTGGGAGGAGCTGTTCGGGGTCTACCCCGTGGACGCGGGGTTCCGCGTGGTGAGCATCCTGCACGAGAAGGGGAAGGTCCTCCTTGAGGCCGATCTCCTCTATGACCCGCGGTGGCAGCCCCTGGCCGGCACCATCACCCGGCGCGCTCCCGAAGAGGTCCGCTACCTCTACGCCTTCGCCAGCACGGAGGTCATCCTCAGGGTCCAACGTGGGGCTCGCGAGACCACCCAAACCCTCGCGCTCCCCCCGGACGCCCTCCTTTGGGAGCCGGAGATCCTGGGCAGTTGGTACGCGTTGTTGCGGGCGGCTCCGGGGGAGGGAGCTTTGACGGTCTTCTCCTGCTTGTCCGCCCAAACCTGGGAAGGAACGATCGAGGAGGGGAAAGAGGTGTGGCTTAGGGCGCTGGGCCGGCCGCTTCCGGCCACCTCCCGTCGCCTGGTCCTGGGAGCCCAGGATTTCGAGGTTTTTCAGCAAGGAGACCTTCTTTTGGGCGTGCGCTCCCCCACGTTTTCCGCGTACCTTGCGGAGGTCTTGCCCGAAGGCCTTCAAAGATAGCGGCGAAGCTCGTCCCAGGACACCTCCGAGCGCGTGCCATCGGACCACTCGATCTGGGTTGTGCGCAAGAACACGTTGTGGACGAGGATCTTGCCCTTGCGCCCTTCCATCTCCACCCGGTCGCCCGGCTCGGGAAGCCCCTGAAGCTGATCCAAGTAGAAATCGCGCTCGTAGGCCAGACAGCACTTGAGCCGGCCGCAGGCGCCGGTAAGCCGCTCCGGGTTCACGAAAAGCTGCTGCTCGAAGGCGAACTCCAAGGGGATGGGCTGCAGACGCGTAAGGAAGGTGCGGCAGCAGAGGGGGCGGCCGCACGGGCCCAGGAGGCCCAAAAGCCTGGCCTCATCCCGCGGGCCCAATTGGCGCAGCTCCACCCGCACCTTCAGGGCGCTCTCCAGGTCTTTGAGAAACCTGCGGAAATCCGGGCGCTCGGCAGCGCAGAAGTACAGCCGCAAAAAGGAGCGCTGCAGATCCAATTCCCCGCCTTTGAACCGAAGGGGAAGCCCCGCTTCCTGGGCGAGCCTCTGGGCCTGGAGGCGCAAGCCCTCCGCCTCCCGCTCCAGGTCCTTTTGGGCCGCGAGCTCCGCGGGCGTGGCCCGCCGGAGGAGGCGGCCCTGGGGCTCCGCGGGCTCGCCGAAGGGTGAGCGCAGGACCCGCACGAGCCAAAGACCGCGGCCGTCGTCCTCCACCCAGACCTGGCCCGGCATGCCCACCGCGCCGGCCCAGGCCGCCGCATGCACCTCCAGCCACGGCCCCAGCCGCCGCACCAGGGCCTTCAGCCCCGCCTCGGCCAAAGGAGCACCACCTCCAAAAGAAGCCGGGGGTTGGCGTAGGCCTCGAGCTCTCCCCGGGCCAAAAGGGCCCGGCGGGCCCAGCTCAAGACCGCGGGGTCGCTCGCGGCCTGCGCGCACAGAATCCTCGCGATCTCCTGGAGCACCTCGGGCACCGCCCGGGAGCGGGCCAGGATTTCCGCCGTGGCCAAGACCTGGTGAGCCGGGGCAGTACGAACCTTTTCCCAAAAGACCTGGAGGAAGGCGCGCCGCCGCAGGGGATCCAGAACCTCGCCGGGCAGGCGCTCCGCGAGCTCCAAAAGCGTCATCCCTTCCGCCTCCCTCCGCGCCTCCTCAAGCTCCCCCAAAACGTCACGCTTCTCTTCCACAAAGGCCAGGGCCTCCTCCTCGCGCTCCTCGGCCAACTCCAAAAGGAGGGCGATCTCCGCCGGGGCGTAGCCCGCTTGGGCCAGGGCTCGGCTCAAGGCCTCCCGGGGCGGCGGAGCCCAGCGCAGGGCGCAGCGCGAACGCACCGTGGGGAGGACCCGGTCCGGCGCCTCCGCAAAAAGGAGCACGGCGAGATACGCGGGGACCTCCTCCAAAAGCTTGAGGAGGGCGTTGGCGGCCTCGGGGGTGAGGCGCTCCGCCGGGCCAAGGAGGGCCACGCGCACCGTTCCCCGCAGCGGGGCGTAGCGGGCCCAAAGGACGAGCTCCCGCACCCGGTCGATCCCCAACGACCGCTCCCCCTCGAGGGCAAAGAAGTCCGGGTGGGCCGGGCCCAGCCCACCTAGGAGCTCCTGAGCCCGGAGCCGCGCGCTCAGCCGTGCGCCCGCCCCGCAGTGAAGCTCCGGAATCATCGGGGGAGGTTACGACCCCGCCCCCTGGTCGCACAACCCCGGCGGCATTATCCTGCGACGATGCGCGAAGAGAGGCTTCAGGAGACGCGGGCCATCATCGAGCGCACGATCCTTGTGCGCCGCGTGACCCTGGGGACGTTCTGCCTCATCGCCCTCGCTGTCCTGGGCTTCCCACGTTTCCCCTTCAACCCCCTCTTCGCTGTGCCATTCGCTTGGCTTTTGCTCACCTTCCCCTTTGGCTGGCTCATTCGGAGGCAGCGCCACGTGCGCGCCCTCCACAACGTGCATGCAGCCTTCCTTTCCGCCGAGGCCCTCCTCATCACCTACCTTGTGCACCGCCTGGGCGGCGTGGCCTGGGTGGGCGTTCTCTTCTACCTCTTCACCGTGATGTACGCGAACTTTTTCCTTCCCAAACACGCGGGCTACGTGGTCACGGCCCTGGCCGTGGGCGGCTACGCCCTCGTGGGCCTCCTCGAGTACTTCGGGGTCCTCGCCCACATCTTCCCCTTCGCCCGGGAGGAGGCCCCGCACCGCGACCTCGCGTACGTGCTCACCACGATCCTCGTGGGCGGGGTCGGGTTCTACAGCATCCTGGCGTTCACCGTGCGGGCCTTCGCTTCCCTCTATGAGCGCAAGAACCTCGAGCTTTTGCGAAGGGAGCGGGCCTTGGCCCGCCTTTCCGCCAAGCTCCTCACGGCTCAGGAAGAAGAGCGGCGGCGCATCGCCCGCAAGATCCACGACGAGGTGGGGCAAATTTTGGCGGCCGCGCGCTGGGCCCTTTCCGCCGGGGAACGGGAGGAGGCGGAGAGACTTTTGGCCCAGGGGATCGAGGCCCTGCGGGATTTAGCGCGGGAGCTTCGGCCACCCCTTCTGGATGAAGCAGGGCTCGCCCCGGCCTTGCGCCGTCTCCTTGGGAATTACGCCTCCGTGGGCATCGAGGTGGTCGAGGAGATCGAGGAGAAGCGCTATCCGGAGCTCGTGGAGACCGTGGCCTTTCGGGTGATTCAGGAGGCTTTGGAGAACGTGCGGCGCCATGCCCAGGCCCGGCGGGTGTGGGTGCGGGTGGAGGAGGAGAACGGCTGGCTCCTCGGGGAGGTGCGGGACGACGGCCGCGGGTTCGACCCGGCTCAGACCACCCCGGGGCTGGGCCTCTCGGGGATGCGCGAGTGGGTGGAGCTTTTGGGAGGGACCTTGGTCCTGGAGGCGCGACCTGGCCAGGGCACGCGCGTCTCTTTCCGCCTCCCTCTACATCCCCACGGAGCCAAGGATTCGTCGCATCTCGACGAAGGCGCGCCCCCAAAGGACTCCGCAGCGCCGGCGGCACGGGCACCCCGAAGGGTCGGCCCCTGATGCCTTTCCCCGTAAGGATCTGTTCATGCGCGGTTCCTTGGCCCAGACGCCACGGGATTGGGGGCCTTCGATCCTTGTATGGCTCGTAGGGATAAGCCCGGGAAGGGCCGCGGGGGATCGTCCTCCTCGTGGCCCGGCGAACGACGCGGTGGGATCCTCTCATTCCCCTTTTCGAGAGGACATCGCAGGCGCTCCGCGCATCCAAACCCGGGCCTGGGAACCTGGCCACGGGTAGGAGAACCCGTTATATTGAAAACGACCCCACGGCCCGGCCGGGGAGGAAAAGGTGACGACCGAGCCGCGTGGAAACGAAAGGCAGTGTTCGTCCTGCATCGGTCTTTCTTTCTGTGTACTCTCTACGGTTTCCCCCGAGGTCCTTCACCTGGCGTCGCTCTCCTCAAGGCAACTCACCTTCAACCCCGGGGACACGATCTTCCAGGGGGAGATCCTCGCTCCGGGTTGGGTCATCCTGTGCCATGGGAAGGCGAGGCTTTATTTGAGGATGCACGATGGCAAGCAGCTTCTCCTCCGATTTTGCCGCCCAGGTGACCTCCTTGCGGACACGACGAGAGGGGCGGTCCCCTACGCCGCCTCGGCCGTGACCCCCGCGCGGGTGGCCTTCCTATCCGAGAATGACGTCGCGGGGTTGATCCAGGCGCACCCCGAGGTGCTGGCGGAGGTTACCCGACGGCTCGCGCAGGAGAGGAAGTGGCTTTTGCGGCGGCTGGTGGACTTCGCATATGGGAGTACCCGCGGGCGCCTGGCGCGGGTGCTCCTGGAGCTCGGGGAGGAGCACGGGGTGGCGGAGGACGGTGAGGTCCGGATCGACCTTCCCCTTTCGCTTTCGGACCTCGCGGCGATGATCGGGGCGAGTCGGCAGGCCACTTCCAAGGAACTCCAGTTCTTGCGCCAAAAGCGGCTCATCCGGTTGCGGTGGCCATGGATCACCCTCACGAACAAGGCGGACTCGGGTGAAGGATGTTTCCCTTTCAGGATGGATCACTTTCCGAATCGATCTTTCGCGCCTTATGTTCGCCTATACGGAGCGTTTTACCCGTTCAAAGGACAAAAGTGGTTGAGCCGAACGATCGACTGGGCCGTGCAAAATTAAGAAGCATGGAGCAGCGCTATGCCCACGCCACCGTAAGCCGCATCACCGCGGTGGGGTAAGAGCCGATTCAGGCCTTTCGAAAACGGCTTCTCAAGCCCCGTTATGCCGTGATCTACCTAGATGCGTTGTTTGTGAAGGTCCTGCGCCCTGAAGCGGGGATCCGCAAGGAGGCCGTGCACGGGACGTTGGGGGTTACCCAAGAGGAGAGGCGCGAGGGCCTGGGGTTCTATCTTTTCCCCGAGGAATCCGCGCGGGTCTGGGGGAGCGAGGTTCTGCGGGATCTGTGGGAGCGCGGGGTGCGCGAAGTCCTGATGTTCGTTACGGATGATCCTCCGGAGATAACTATCCGCCGAACCTTCCCTGGAGCGGGCTGACAATTGATTCCTCGCACTCGTCCCGTGATCCACAAGATCTCGCACGGCTTCAGGTACCTGAAAGGGTTGACCCCTGAGCAAAGTAGGCCACGTGCTCCGTGGCAACGGTGGGCTCGCGGACGAGGTCATGGGTGATCAAGCTGATCTGACCCGCGGCGGAGCGGAGCAGGTCCATAAGCTGCCGCACGAGCGTCATCGTGCCTGCCCCGTTGGGGCCAAAGATCCCCACGGTCTCCCCACTCGTGATACGGAGGTCAATGCGGTCGTTGGCAAGCACCTCCTTCGGCCCCAGGTACCGCTTCGTCAACCCCGCAACCTCATAGGGTACCGCCGTATCTCGCAGGGCTTCTTCGCTATCTATCCAGACGATTCTTCGCCCCGGCGTGGTTGTCCACTCTGCCCAGCCTGGTATCTCATTGCCAGGATCGGCAAGAAGGTCAACATGAGGATCGCCCCAGCAGCGATGAAAGTCAGTTCTGAGCGGAGCCCATACAATGCCCCCCCTGCAAGGGGTCCTACGATGAACATCGCATTCCACAACGCTTCCAGGCTTCCAAATAGAGTGGCTCGCATACGATCGTTCGATAGCCTAGCCACCGCTGTCTCATATCCTATCCCGTGGAACGCACCTAGCGCTCCCGAGGCCAACACTGCCGCAACGGCAAGATCCGCGGACTTTGTCACGCCCGCAAGCATTACCCACCCGCCGGCGACCACATTCCCAATTATCAGAGCAAGGAAGGGACCGCGTCTGTCAACCAACCACCCAGCGGGGAGCACTAGGGTAGCCTGGAGAAGGGGGATCGCGGAGAAGACACCGCCTAGAACTGCAAGCGAAACCCCATGACCTTCCTCGAGCAGGGGCGCGAAGTAGTTGCCACAAATTCCATGGCCAAGGCCGTTCCCCACAATAAGAAGAAGCAGCGGAGCCAGACCAAGTAGGCCAAGCTGACCGATGGAGCGGAACGTGTTCACGAAGTGTCCCACTACCCCTTCTCCGCCTCGAGCAGATTCTGAACGCAGCGTCTCGCGCACCCCGAACAGCAGCAGCGTGCTGCTCAGGGCGAAAAGGATGAGCATGAAGGCACCCGCCACCGCGCTCCGCTGATAGATGACCCCTAGGGCCACTGATCCAAGACTGCCGAACAGCAGAGAAGAGCTGCTGACCAACGAAAGAGCTCGCCCCACATGGCGGGGCTCCACCGACTCCACAAGCAGGGCGGAAGAAGCGCCAGCAGAGATCCCACTCATCCCGTAAGCGAACACCACCGCAATGAAAAGAGCGGCCCGGCTCAAGGCCTCCCCCACGAACATCGAAGCCAGCAAGAGACACGCCCCGCCTACGTACATCAGCCGAGAGAAGAGAACGATCGGTCTTCTTCCCCATCTGTCAGCCATCACGCCACCGACGAACGACATCACTAGGTCATCAACGTTCGCGACTGCGAACACTACACCAAGAAACACCGGGCCCCCAGCACGCAGCAAGAGGATGGGGAACAGCCACGTCAGCGGTCCACGCATGAAGGACAATAGGCACGAGGAGACAACCAGAGCGCGCACATTTTTCGAGCGCAGGATGAGGGAGTAATCCTCAAGGACTCTACGCATAGGATTGCTTCGCACCCCCTTGGCTCGCGTCCAGAAGCAATGCACTCTTTCGCAGCATCTCCTCGAATCTGGTGCTCACAAGGCAGAATGCACTCTCGATGCCGTGATCAAGGAATGTTCGGAAGATCAAGTTCACGCTCCCCTTGAGAAACTCGCAGTAGGGCGATCGGCCGTACAGGTTGCCTGCCAGAATCTGAACAGCAGCTGGGCAGTTCGCCCCGCAGATCATCCGGTACGCGCAGGATCTGCATCCCTCTATTCTCTCAACATACCTCCTTTGCTTGCAGTTAGTGCTAGCATATAACGGTATGCTCCCCAGCGGCAATCAACTGGGTGAACAATCCCGTTCGTCTAGGCGAACGATGGCGTTCGTCGAGGCGAATGCAGAGGACGAAGAGCAGTCTGAAACAAGGGATCTTCCGAAAGCAGGAAATTCGTCAGCTGAGCGGGCGCAGTCGCTCAACGTCGTCCGAAAGTACGACCCTCGGCCACACAACTTCGATCACCCCCTTGGCACGCAGCAGCTGGAGTTCCGTGCAGGTCGCTTGTCGGCTCGCTCCAATCATCTCCGCCAGGTCCCCAAGCGATAGCGGGAGGTCAATCCGCATCTTGGCACCCTCCCGTACCCCGTGTTCCTCCCCGAGATTCAGGAGTACCTGCACCAGACGCTTCCGGGTGCTCGCGTAGGCGCGATCCACCAAGGGCCTTGCCAGAAGACGCTCCCTCTCCTCCCAGCGCAGGTGGGCCCCGGCGAGCAACTCCGGGTATCGACGGCCAAGGTCCAGGACGTGCTCGCGGGGGACGAACCCCACGAAACAGCGGGAGGCGGCGGTCACCGAGCAACCGTGGGGCCCGGACAGCGACCCCGCGAGAAGCTCTCCCGGGCCGCAGAAGCGCAGCAGCAACCTCTTCCCCCCTCGGCGCTCACGGTGAGCCTGGCTCGTACGTGACAGAGGATGCCCCAGCCTGTAGAAGGAATCCCCCTCTTGGACGATCGTCACGCCCCTCTCGAACGGGACCCACTGGACGCGTGACGCTGAGCTCGCGAGGACTTCGGGCTCCACCGCCGATAGGACACA
>JAUQPF010000042.1 GCA_030550535.1 Candidatus Bipolaricaulota bacterium | reverse complement strand
ATGCCCGAGGACACCGTTGTGGAGTGCAACGCCGTTCCAGCGCCTCCTAAAATCACGGCTTCGGATACGTGCAGGAAGCCCAGCGTGATCTTCAGGGAGGAGCGGATCGACGGCCCGTGCCCCTACACCTATACCCTGGTTCGGACCTGGGAGGCCACGGATGGCTGCCATACCCTCACGCACACCCAGAGGATCGAGGTGCGGGACACGACCCCACCCGAATTCACCGTCCTGCCAAGCGATGTGGACCTCGGTTGCAACCCAGCGGACACGAGTCCCGATACCACAGGATGGGCCAAAGCCAGGGACAACTGCGATCCGAACCCTGATGTCAACTACACCGACAGGGTTTTCGTGGTGGGCTGCCGGGTGACGATCGAGCGCACGTGGCGGGCTGTGGATGCCTGCGGGAACGCCGCCACCGGGGTCCAGCGGATCGCCTACATCCAGGACGAAACCCCGCCCACGATCCACTGCCCAGGGAGCATTGTGGTTTACGTTTACGGCTGCACCGCTCCGGATGGGACCTGGGTGAGCTTTCCCATCACGGCCACCGACGACTGTGACCCGAACCCGAAGCTGAGCTGCAGCTCCTGGGGTGGGTGGTTCCCGGTGGGCACGACCCCGGTCACGGTGGAGTGCACGGCTACTGATAGCTGTGGAAACACCGTCACCCAGGAGTGCTCCTTCACCGTGACCGTGGTGAAGGAGAACCGTCCGCCGGTGGCGCGGGCGGATTCCGCGGACTGCAACGGATTTTGTTGCATACCCGTTTTGGCCAACGACTACGATCCCGATGGGGACCCCATCACCCTTGTGGAGGCCACGGCCCGCTGTGGGAACGCCTGGGTTTCCGGGAACATGGTGTGTTACACCACGGCGGGTTGGGCGTGCCCTGCGCCGCCGGGGTTGGGGGTGACGGACACCATCACCTACACCATTACCGACGGCTGCAGCTATGCCACCGGAACGGTTTACATCACGCTCACTTGCACGATTTGCCCGCTTTCCCTTCCGCCTGGAGGCGAGCCATGAGGGCGGTGTGGCTGGTGGTTTTTGTGGGCGGGGTGGCCCTGGCTGCCCCGCCCTCCCTCTCCTGGGAGGGGAAGCTCGTTTGGACTCCGCCTGCTGAGCTCATCCCAAGCCAAAAGCTGGGGCTGAGCCTGACCTGGGCCGGTTGGGAATGGGTGGGGAAGGCGGAGGTGGAGGAGGGCGTGTGGAGGTCCCTCACGCTGAGCGGCACGAGGAAGTTTGAATTCCTCACGCTTTCTCCAGGGCTCTCCTTTGACCCAAAGGTGCCGAAGTTCGAGGCCTTCACCCTGCCCTGGAAGCTCGCTCTCCACGGCCTGACTCTGGAGGGGGTGGCGAGGCTGGAGGAGAAAGGCTTCGGCTGGGGCCTAACCCTCCTTGGCCCCAAGGACGCTTTTTTGGAGCAATTGCGGCTTCGTTTCAACCTGAAGCGCTTTCTGGATGAGGTGCTGGAAGAAACGTTCACCCCAAGCTTTTCGTTCGGGCAAGTTCGGTTTCGGGTAGCGCTTCCTTGCTGTGTGACGAGGCTGCGGGCCTGGCTTGATTTCACCAAAGCCGGGTTCTCTGAGCTGGGGCTGAGTTTTCCCTTGCCGCTTCCCCGAGAGACCCTGCTCTCTTTTGCGGGGATTGTGCGCCTCTCCCTTGAGCGAAAGTCCGTATACCTCGCCCCTAGTTTTTTCTACGAGCTTCCGCCGTGCGTGGTGGCGTTTTTGGGGCTGGATTGGGACCAAGCGACCTGGACGATCAAGGGGATCAGGGTCTACGCCGTGGGCTTTCGGTGCGAGCTAGGGGAGATGGAGGTGCGCGGGCTCACAGCGCTGGAGGACATAGGCCTGGTGCCCCGGCCCTATCGAGAGGCTCTATGGGTGAGCTGGAAGGGCGAGGGCTGCTGTGGTCCGGCGCGGTTCGGGGCCGCCTTGTACTTTGGGGAGGAGGGTCTTTTCGGCCTGGGCCGGGTGGATGTGGGGGCGGAGCTTCCGCTGGCGCCGGGCGTGACGGTGGGTCTTGGCATAGAGCTTCCCAAAGCGGATGTGCCAAAGCTTGTCCTCAGCTGGCGGGTGAACTTATAGCTCGATCATTCCCCGCCTGGTGCAGGCAGGGTTTCCTTGCGCAAAAAGCGCGGGATGACCTTGCCCCAGATCACGAGGGGCACGCGGCCCTCGCCGCCTGGGCTCACCACAAACCCCAAGCGCGTATCAAGCGCAGCCAGGGCGCGCGGGACCAGGGCCATCCCCACTTGCCCCTCCTCCAAGACTACACAGCTTGTGACCCTTCCCACCACCGCCCCGGAGGCGTCCACCACGAGGGCTCCGGCCCGGATCGGCCGCTGGCCCGGCTCCACCCAAAACCGCACGACCTCCCGCGTCCAGTTCCCGAGCGCCCTGAGGTAGGCGCTCCGCCCCACGAAGAAGGGTTTATGGAGCTTCACGTAGGGGGCAAAGCCGGCCTCATGGGGGAGGATCCGAAGCTCCCCGGCGAGCTCATGCCCGTAGAGGGGGAGCCCGGCCTCGGTGCGCAGGGAGTCCCGCGCGGCCAGGCCGCAAGGGATGAGGCCTTTTTCCCGTCCGGCCTCCAGGAGGGCCTCCCACACGGCCTCCACCGCCGGGCCGGGCACCAGGAGCTCGTACCCCACAGGCTCGCCGGTGTAGCCCGTGCGGGCGCAGAGGAGGGAATGGCCGGCGACGCGCAGCTCCAGGAACTCCGTCCTCCGCAGGGCCACGAGGCGATGGCGGTCCTGCGGGGAAAGAAGGCGGGCAAGCACGGCCCGGGAGGCCGGCCCCTGCAGGGCCAGGTCCACCAGGCCCTCCTCGCGCTTGAGGTCCCGGAGGGTCACGGGACCGTCGGGCTCCACCCAGGGCCGCTCCGGATCCAGGAGGGCCCTCCCCTCGTTCACCGCGCAAAGCCAGTCCCAGTCCTTCCCCTCGTTCGCGGCGTTCACGATGAGGATGAACTCCTGCGGGCCCAGCCTGTACACCATGAGGTCATCGATCACCTGACCCTCGGGATCCAAAAGGAACCCATATTGGGACTGCCCAGGATAGAGCCAGCCCGCGTAGTTTGTGGAGACGAGGTTGAGGAAGCTTTCGGCGTAGCGGCCGGAGACGGACAGGACCCCCATGTGGCCGAGGTCGAAGAGGCCGGCCTGGGTGCGCACGGCCCGGTGCTCAGCCAAAGCGGAGGTGTACCAAAGGGGCATCTCGTAGCCGGCGAACACGGTCATGCGCGCCCCTGCCCGCACGTGCCAAGCGTGAAGGGGCGTGCGTTGCACCGGCCGCTCGGGCGCCCGGGGTGCGTAGGGAGCGCGCGCGCCCTCCCCCTTGAGGCCCTCCCCGCCCACGAAGTACGGCTTGTTCAGGGCGAAGAGCTCCGGATGCCTCTTTTGCACCTCCTCCGCCCGGCCCGAAACGCCAAGGAAGGTCACGGAGGCCCTTCCTTCGGCCACGCTCAGCCTCTCCCCATCCAGGCGGAGCTGGGCCTCGCCCGCGAAATCCTCCACCACCGCCGGCCCCTGGACTTTGCGGAGGAAATCGGCCTCGTCGAAGAGGACGTACCCGTCGGAGAGGGCGGCGAGCCACTCCCTGAGGGCCTCGGCCCTCTCCTCTGGGGCCAGAACTAGGAAGCGTTTGCGCCCTAGCGCATCGTCGGGGAGCCTTCCCACCACGGCCTCGCTCAGGACCTCGCCCCGTTCATTGAGGAAGAGGGCGCGGCTGGCCTCGCCCGGCTCCAGGCGCAGGACGTGGGCTGTGGCGGCCTCGTGGAGGAGGTGCTCGGCCCTTCCGCCCCGTACAAGGAGGGCCTTGGCCTTGCCTTTGGGGTTGGCCACGCCCACGGGCCGCTTTTCCGGCTCCACGCCGAAGCGGGAAAGGAGCTCGACCACCCGGGCCTTGGCCTCCCGTAGCACCGAAAGCGGAACCTTTCCCCGGGGAAGGGGGCCGCGCACCCCATGGTAGGTGAAGGGCCGGATCTCCCGGAGGACAAGGGCTGTGATCTCCGCGATCTCCCGCATCTCCCGTTCGCCCATGCCGCGCTGGGTGACCCAGGGCGTTCCGTAGCGGATGCCGCGGGCGTCGGCCGCGGAGGTGTCCCCAGGGATTGTGTTCTTGTTGGCCACGATCCCCACAAGGTCCAGGATGCGGGCGGCGGCTTCGCCCATGAGGGGGTTCCCGTTCTTCGTGGGGATGGCCCGGAGGTCGAGGACAAGAAGATGGGTGTTGGTGCCGCCGTAACAAAGGCGCAGGCCCTCCTCAGAAAGGAAGCGGGCCAGGGCCTGGGCGTTCTCCACGATTCGGTGCATGAGGCGCTTGAACTCCGGGGTTTGGGCGAGGGCGAAGGCCACGGCCATGGCCGCGAACTTGTTGACGTGCGGACCGCCCTGCTCGCCGGGGAACACGGCCTGATCGATGCGAGCGGCGATGTCCGGATCGAAGGAGAGGATCACCGCGCCCCGCGGGCCGCAGATGGTCTTGTGGGTGGTGAACATGACCACGTCGGCGTAGCCCACGGGCGTGGGGTAAGCGCCGGCGCTGGCCATCCCCGCGGTGTGGGCGATGTCCGCAAACAGGAAGGCCCCTACAGACGAGGCGATCTCCCGGAACGCCTTCCAATCGGGGGCCCAGGGGTAGGAGGTGTAGCCGGCCACGATCATCTTGGGCTTTTCCCTCTTCGCCAGATCTGCGATGCGGTCATAATCGAGCTTTTCCGTCTTGGGATCCACGCCGTAGGTCACGATGCGGTAGCGCCGACCCGAAACGTGGAAGGGCGAGCCGTGGGAGAGGTGCCCGCCTTGAGCCAGGTCCAGGGCCATGAGGGTATCGCCGGGCCGAAGGAGGGCCTCGTAGATCGCGAGGTTGGCGGCCGCGCCGGAAAGGGGCTGGACGTTCACGAAGATGGCCTCTGGCGGCACCTCCGGGGTGGCAAAAAGCTCGGCGCACCGCCGGCAGGCCAAGGCTTCCACGAGGTCCGCGAACTCCACGCCCTTGTAGAAGCGGCGGTCGCTGTAGCGCCGGTAGTACGCGAGCTGCTCGGCCACATCGGCCAAGCGCTCCTCCGAAAGCCGAAGCGTCTCCTCCCGGGGGTAGCCCTCGGCGTAGATGGAGGTGAAGGCCGAGCCCAAGGCCTCCCGCACGGCCCTGGGGGTGAGGGATTCCGAGGGGATGAGGATGATCTTCTCCTTTTGGCGGCGCTCCTCGGCCTCCGCCAGCTCCGCCACGAACCTATCCAGCTCCGCCAACCCCAGCTCCCAAATCGTTCGCTCCACGTCCATCGCCCTCCGATTATCCGGGAAACGCAAGGGGCCGAAACCGCGGCTCCCGGTCGTGCCCGATCCAGGCGAGCTCCGCGGCCAGGTACATCCCGCCGGAAACGAGGGAGTGGCCGCCCAAGAGGAACGGGGTGGAACTCTCCGCGCAGGCCTGCACGAGCTCCCTTAGCCTAGGATCGCTCACCTTTTGGGCCTCCAGGAGGTCGCAGGCGTAACGCTCCTCCGCAGGAGGCCAGACCCCGTAGTGGGCCATGATCACCCGGATGTCCCAGACCACCACGTCGCCCAGGCGGCTTAGGGCCCGCACGAGCTCCGCTGGTCCGGTGTGTTCCGCCCAAAGCCCCAAGAGGGAGACCACCGCGCCCCGTTCGGCCCGGCCGCTCGCCTCCATGCCCCGCTCCTCCGAGACCACGCGGAAGTGGCAGGCGGCCTCCTGATCCAGAAAGCGCAGGAGGTGGCCGCTCACCCGGCCCACCAACACCACCTCCGCCTCCGGATCCACCAAGGCCGCAAGGAGGGCCTGGGCCCGCGCCCTCGGGATTTCCTCCAGCTCCTCCTTCACCCGCGCGGGAAGATCAGGATGGAGGGCGAGGATCTGGAGCTCGCCGGGTGTGTCGATGTCCAGCTGGGTGGCGGCGGAGCGGGGCAGCTCGTAACAGGCGTAGCCCAGGTGCCAAAGCCGAATCCCCAAGGGATTATCGCGCAAAAGGTCGGGGATGGGCGCGGGCGGGACAAGGAGGGCGAGGTCCGTGGAATAGAAGTTGTTCAGGACGGCGAAGGGTTGCGGGAGATCCGCGTTAAGGAGCCGGGTCCAATCCGCGGGGGTAAAAAGGAGGCCCGCCCCGCTGGCGATGTACAGGAGGCGCGAGGGCCGAAGCTCCTGGACGAAGCGGGTGAACTGCGCGCCGAAATGCCACTCCTCAGGGTCCGCCTGGACCGTGCAGGGACAGCGTTCCCAGGCCGCGGGCGCGCCGGTGGCCACCACCACCCTCTCCACCCCGGGCATCCCGCAAAGGAGGTCCACCACGGCCTGGGCCGCGGCCGTGCGCACCCGCGACACCACATCCCGTCCTCCCCGGTCGAAAAGGAGGACGGTGGTGGACACCATCGAGGGGTTACGGCAACTCCTCGTAGGGGAGGAGCGCAAGCTTCCGGGCCCGGTCGATCTCGGTGGAGAGGATGCGCTGGTGCTTGGCGCAGAGTTTGGTGATGCGCCGGGACAGGATCTTCCCGCGGCGGTTCATGAACTGGCGCAGAACCTCCGGCTTCTTGTAGCTCAGCTCCAGGCCTTGTTGGCAAACGCGGCAAGTCTTGGATTTCTCGCTCAAAACGGCACCTCCTCTTCGGGGTAGGTCTCCTCGGGGGCAGGGGGCTCGGGCTCCACGGCCTCGGGCTTGGGCCCAAGGAAGTGCACGGACTGGGCCACCACCTCCGTCACGCGGCGGCGGTCCCCGTTTTGGGTCTCAAAGGAGCGCACGCGCAGGCGGCCGTCCACCGCCACCTGCCGCCCCTTGCGCAAGTAAGCGGCGCAGGTCTCCGCCTGCTTCCCCCACACCACCACCGGGACGAACGTCACCTCCTCCTCCGCTTGGCCCGTCTCCGGGTTGATCCACCGGCGGTTCACGGCGATGTCGAAGCGCAGCATGGGCCGTCCGCTCTGGGTGTAGCGCAGATCCGGATCAGAGGTGAGCCGTCCGGTGAGGATCACCCGGTTCACGTCGCTCATTTCTTCCCGTCCACCCGCACCACCTGATAGCGCAAAAACGCGTCGTCCACGCCCAGGCGCTGCTGGAAGGTCTCCACCCGATCCGCGGGCAGGGAGAAGGTCACGAGGACGTAGTAGCCCTCGCGGAAGTGCTCGATCTCGTAGGCCAGGAGGCGCTGGCCCCAAACCTCGGTGGTCTGCACCTGCCCGCCCTCCTGGGCGATGAGGGTTTCCACCTTCTGCATTTTCTCCCGCCGCTGGGCCTCATCGAGGTCCGGGCGGAGGATATAAACCAGCTCGTATGTGCGCATTTCGCTGGCCACGGGTTTTCCTCCTTGAGGGGAACGGTTAGGGCTACTTTACTGATGGAGCCCAGCCCCTTCAACCTTGCTCCGGGAACCCCCAAGGGATCGGGAGCCCACTTGACAGCTCCTTCCCAGTCCCACTATACTTCCGCGAACGCCCAAAAGAAAGGAGGTGATCAGGAGTGAACAAGGCGGAGCTGGTCGATCGCATTGCCCAGCGGGCCGGGCTCACCAAGAAGGACGCCCGGAAGGCCCTGGACGCCACGGTGGACATCATCACCGAGGCCTTGGCCAACAACGAGCCCGTGCTCCTCACCGGGTTTGGGAAGTTCGAGGTGCGGGCGCGCAAGCGCTCCCAGCGCATCAACCCCCAGACCCAGAAGCGCATCACCGTCCCGGAGAAGGTCGTTCCGGCCTTCAAGCCCGGCAAGAACCTGAAGATGCTCGTCCAGAAGAAGCTCAAGGCCGTGGAGGAGAAGGGCGAGCTCAAGGTCAAGAAGGCTTGAGGTCGGAACGGGGGGTGGGCGGCTGCCGGACTTGCGGCAGCCGCCCTGTTTTTGTGAAAAAATTAGGTTCCGGTCCGCATTTTCCTGCGCCGAACCGGCCCTCCAGTGTACCCCCGGCCCCCGCCCCCCGTCAAGGATAGAGGCGGTCCAACATCCTTGGGAACGGAATTGTCTCGCGGATGTGGTTCACACCGGTGATCCAGGCCACGGTCCGCTCCACCCCAAGGCCAAACCCGGAATGCGGGACCGAACCCCACTTGCGGAGGTCGATGTACCAGCGGTACGGCTCCAAAGGAAGCCCCGCCTCCCGAAGCTGGGCCAAAAGCTCCTCCTCTGTGTCCACGCGCTGGGAGCCGCCGATGATCTCGCCGTAGCCCTCGGGCGCGATGAGGTCGGCGTTCAGCACCACCGAGGGGTCCTGGGGGTCCCGCTTCATGTAGAAGGGCTTCACCTCCTTGGGGTAGCGCTCCACGAACACCGGCCGGCCGAAGTGCGCGGAAAGCGCGTCCTCCGCGGGGGCCCCGAAATCGTCCCCGTAGGCGATGTCCACCCCATGGGAGCGGATGATCTCGATGGCCTCCCGGTAGGTGATGCGGGCGAAGGGCTCGCGCACCTCCCTAAGGAGGATCTCCGGATCCCGCTCGAGCTCCAAAAGCTCCCGCCGGCGCTCGCTCACCACGTACTCCACGATGTAGCGCACGAGGTCCTCCTGGAGCTTGAGGTTGCCCTCGTGGTCGAGGAAGGCGGCCTCGGCCTCGGCCATCCAGAACTCCGTGAGGTGCCGGCGGGTCTTGGACTTCTCCGCCCGAAAACAGGGCCCGATCCAGTACACCCGGCCCAGGGCCATGCACGTGGCCTCCAAATAGAGCTGGCCGGACTGGGAGAGGTACGCGGGCTCCCCAAAGTAGTCCAAGGGGAAGAGGGTGGTGGTGCCCTCCACCGCGGTTCCCACGATGATGGGGGCCTCCGTGGCCACAAAGCCCCGCTCTTTGAAGAACGCGCGGATGGCCCAGAACACCGCGTCCCGGATTCTCAGGATCGGCACCTGCTTGCGCATGCGGATCCACAGGTGCCGATGGTCCATGAGGAAGCCCACCCCGTGCTCCTTGAGCCCGATGGGGAAGGGCTCCTTGGGGATGTGGACGGGTTCGATCCGGCGCACGAGGATCTCGTAGCCCCCGGGCGCGCGGGGGTCGGCCCGCACCACACCCCAAACGCGGAGGGAGCTCTCCTGGGGCAGGTGCTCCGCGAGCTCAAAAGTTTGGGGATCGGCGTCCGGGGTGACCACGCCCTGCACGATCCCCGTTCCATCCCGCACGAGAACGAAGCGGACTTTGCCCGAGGAGCGCTTGTTATAAAGCCAGCCCTGGATCAGTACTTCCTCGCCCTCGTGGCGCGCCAGATCCTCCACGTAGACCTGGGTCATGTGGGGATTCAGAGCTCACCGCTTTTAGCCTTCTCCTTCTCCTGAAGCTTGCGCTCGATGTAGGCGATGGCCTCGCCCACGGTTTGGATGCCCTCGGCCTCCGCGTCGGGGATCTCGATGCCGAACTCCTCCTCGAACTCCATGATGAGCTCCACCCGGTCCAGGGAGTCCGCGCCCAGATCGTCCACGAACGTGGAGTCCTCGGTGATCTCTTCCACGTCCACCATGAGCTGCTCCGCGATGATCTCCTTCACCCGGTTGGCAACGTCGCTCATCCTTCCACCTCCTCAGGCGCAGGGGACGAGCCCCCCGTCCACGTAGACGACGTGGCCGGTTATATAGGAAGCCCGGGGGGAGAGCAAGAAGAGGATGACCTCGGCCACCTCCTCGGGCTTGCCCGGCCGGCCAAGGGGAACGCGCGCCAGGTACTCCGCGCGCACCTTCTCCGGAAGGCCCGCGGTCATGGGGGTCTCGATGAACCCGGGCGCCACCACGTTCACCCGGATCCCCCAGGGCGCGGCCTCCCGGGCCAGGGTCTTGGCCAGGGCCACGAGCCCGGCCTTGGCCGCGGCGTAGTTGGCCTGCCCCACGTTGCCCATGGCCCCCACCACCGAGCCCACGAACACCATGGCCCCGGAGCGGGCCTTCATCATCACCCGCAGGGCCTCCCGCGCGCACAGGTACCCGCCGGTGAGATGGGCCCGCAGGACCTCCTCCCAGTCCCCAAGGTCCAGGCGCACGAGGAGCTTGTCGCGGGTGTGGCCCGCGGAATGCACGAGGAAATCCAAGCGTCCTGCCCAGTCCAGGGCGGCCTGCACCGCGGCTTTCACCCCTTGGGGATCGCCCACGTCGGCCGGGACGAACCGCGCGTTCTCCCCGAGTTCCCTTTGGGCCTGCTCGCCCCGCGCGGGATCGCGGCCCACCACCACCGCCTTTCCGCCCTGGGCCACAAGAAGCCGCGCCGTGGCCAGGCCGATCCCCGAGGTTCCGCCCGTGATGAGGGCCACCGTGCCTTCAAACATCGCTTAGGACCTCCTTGAGCGAGCGGAAGCGTATCCGCTCGGTGATCCTCCTGCCAAGGCGGGTGAGGACCTCGCCCGGGCCGGCCTCCCAGGCCTCCTGGACCCCCAGCGCCGCCAGGGTCTCCACGGCCGCGCACCACCTTACCTCCCGCACCATCTGTTCCTTAAGGAGCGCGCGGATCCGCTCAGGGTCGTCCTCTGCTTGGCCCGAGGCGCTGGAGATAAAAAGGCACCGGGGCGGCCGGAACACCGGCTCCTCCAGGGCCTGGGCGAAGCGGCGCGCGGCCTCCGCCATGAACGGGGAGTGGAAGGCCCCGGCCACGTTGAGGCGTACGGCCTTGCCGCCCCGCTCCTCGATGCGGGCCTTGGCCCAGGCCAGGCTCTCCTCGCCTCCCGCGAGGACCACCTGGGTGGGCGCGTTGTGGTTGGCCACAAAGCAGCCGCTCTCCTGGGCGATGGCCTGGACCTCCGGAAGGGGAAGGCCCAGGGCGGCGAGCATCCCCCCGGGATGGGCCTGGGCGGCCTCCTCCATGAGCGCGCCGCGCAGGCGCACGAGTCGGAAGGCCGCGGGCCAGGGGAGGACGCCCGCGGCCGCCAGGGCCGCGAACTCCCCAAGGGAGTGGCCGGCCACGGCCCGGGGCTCCGCCCGCTTTTGTAAGACCAAGAACGCCGCCCACTCCACGAGGAAGAGGGCGGGCTGGGCCACCGCCGTGCGGGAAAGCTCCTCCTGGGAGAGCTCGGGCACGGGCTTTTCCCAGCCAAGCTCCTGGGCTTGGCGCAGGACCTCCTGACCTTCGGGCGCGGCGAAGAGCTCCGCGCCCATGCCGGGGTTTTGCGATCCCTGACCGGGGAAGAGGAAGGCTACCATCGGAGGATCACCGTCCCGTAGCAGGCCCCCGCGCCGAAGGCCGTGAGGGCCAGGATCTGGCCCGCCTCCACCTTGCCCTCCTGCACGAGCTCGTCCAAGGCGATGGGGATGGAGGCGGTGGAGGTGTTGGCCACGCGGTCGATGTTCACCACCACCTTCTCCGCGGGGATGCGCAGCCTTTTCACAAGGGCCTCGATGATGCGGAGGTTGGCCTGATGGGGGATAACCCAGTCGATGGCCGCGAGGGGGATCCCGGCCTGGGCCGCTGCGGCCCGCGTGGCCTCGGCCATCATCCCCACCGCCGCCCGGAAAAGCCCCTTCCCTTCCATCTGTAAAAAGTGCTTCTTGGCTTGAACTGTGGCGCAGCTTGCAGGAAGGCGCACCCCGCCGGCCTCGATGCGCAGAAGATGGAGCTTCGTGGGGTCGCCGCGCAGGGCCACGCCCAAGATCCCCGATTCCCCCGATTTTCTCTCCAGGACCACCGCTCCCGCACCGTCCCCAAAGAGGACGCAGGTGGCGCGGTCCTCCCAGTCCACGAAGCGGGAGAGGGCCTCGGTGCCCACCACGAGCGCGGTGCGGGCTAGGCCCACCTGAAGCCAGGCGCCCGCCAAAGCCAAGGCGTACACGAAGCCCGCGCAGCCCGCGGTGAGGTCCGCAAACGGCGCCTTCCTCAGACTCAACCCCGCGGCGATGTGGGGGGCCGTCCCGGGAATGGGCTCCTCCGGAACGTTCGTGGCCACAAGGAGGAGATCCACCTCCGCCGAGGTTTTCCCGGCCCGGGAGAGCGCGCGCTTCGCCGCCTCAATCCCCATTTGGGCCGGGATCTCCTCCTTTCCCAGGACGTGGCGCAGGCGGATCCCCGTGCGCGTGCGGATCCACTCGTCGCTTGTGTCCAGAAACTGGGCCAAATCGTCATTGGTGAGCGTTTTTGAGGGGAGGAAGGAACCGGTGCCTGTGACCTTGAAAGGGATGAGGGGGGCGCTGGTTTTTCGCCTCGCCATGGGTGGCCCAATTGTGCCGGGGAGCCCGGGCAAAAAACAAGGGGCGGGTTTCGCCCCTGGTGCCGAGGGCGGGAGTCGAACCCGCACGGGCCGAAGCCCACTGCCCCCTCAAGACAGCGCGTCTGCCAATTCCGCCACCTCGGCGCCCGCGGAATCTTAGGGACCGCTCTCCCCCGGGTCAAGGGTTGCGGAACCCGCGAGCCCCAGGGTAGCCTGGGCCGGGCATGGTGCGGTTTGGGGTGTACTCCGGGGATCCCTTCCTTGCGGAGCGGTGGCTCGGAAGAAGATTGGCGGAGCTTGGACCGGCGGTGCGCGTGCCCCTTTTCGCCGACGAGGTCCCTCCGGAGCGGATCCTCCTCGAGGTGGGAAGCGCGGACCTCTTTGCGGGGAGGAAGGCCGTGGTGGTGCGGCACGCCGATGTGCTCCGCGGCGAGCGGGCCTTGGCTGAAGCCCTGCGCAAGGACCTTCCGCCGGGGGTGGCCGTGTTCTTCCTCGGGGAGGACTTGCGCGGCCCCCTCTTCCAGGCCGCGGAGGAGGCCCAGCACTTCCCGCGCCCCACGGGAAAGGCCCTGCGGGAATTGGCCGCCGAGCTCCTTCAGGAGCAGGGGCTCCCCGTGCACCCCTTCCTCCTCGATCTCCTCGTGGAGGCCGCGGACGACGCCTTCCACCTCTACCAGGAGATTCAAAAGTTCGCCCTCTGGAAGGGCGGAAAGCTTCCCCGCGCGCGTTTGGGCGAGCTCCTTTTCTTTTCCCAGCCTCAGCCTTACGCGTTTTTGGACGCCGTAGGAAGCGGCGATCGGCTCCAAGCCCTTGGGCTTTTAGCCAAACTCCTCCGCGCCCGCTGGGACCCCCAGGTCCTTTTCCACCTCGTGGTGAACCACGTGCGCCAGCTCCTCTGGACGCTGAGCGCCGTGGAAAGCGGGGAAGACCCCCCGGGGCCGGAGTGGCTGGCGAAAAGGAGGCTTGGGCAGGCCCGCCTCCATGGCCAGGCCCGGCTCATCCAGGCGCTCGCCCTGCTTCAGGAGCTGGACCTCAAGATCAAGCTTGGGGAGACGGATTTTCCCGGAGCCCTGCACGCCTTCATTTTGCAGTGGCCACCGTCTTGACCGGGATGTACTCCCCAAGCCCGCTCCTCTCCAGAAGGATGCGGCTTGCGACCAAGGCGGAGAACAGGGAAGCCGCGACGCCCAGCCCCAAGGTGATGGCGAAGCCCTCCACGGGCCCGGAGCCTAGGGTGAAGAGGATGAAGGCGATGATGAGGGTGGTGATGTTCGCATCCAGCACGGCGGAAAGGGCCCGGTGGTAGCCTGCGGCCACGCAGGCCAGCGGGGCCTTCCCGCTCCGCCGCTCCTCTTTGATGCGCTCGAAGATGAGGATGTTAGCGTCCACGGCCATGCCCAAGGTCAGGACCAACCCGCCGATCCCGGGGAGGGTGAGGGTGGCGCCGAACCCGCGCAGGGCGGCCATCACGATGAGCATGGTGAGCACGAGGGCGAAGTCCGCGGCCAACCCATACCAGCGGTAATAAAGCACCATGTAGATGAGGACGAGCACGAAGCTCACAAGGAGGGCCAAGCCGCCGCGACGCACGTACTCCGCGCCGAGCGTGGGCCCCACCCGCTGTTCCTCGATGACCTCCACCCGGGTGGGGAGGGCGCCGGAGCGCAAAACCACCGCAAGGAGCTTGGCCTCATCGAAGGTGAAGCGGCCGGTGATGGTGGTGGAGTTCTGCACAGCCCGCCAGCCCTGGGCCGCCGCTTCCTTGATGGACGGGGAGATGTAGGGCGCGGAGTACACCACGCCGTCCAGGATGATGGCCAGCCGGTCGTTCACCTGGAGCCGCCGCAGGGCCTCCACGAACCGCTCGGCCCCCGCCCGGTTGAAGGTGAGGAGGATGTAAAGCCCGGGGTTGCGGGGGTCCGTGGAGACCCGCACCTCCGCGTTGTCCAACACATCGCCGGTGAGGAGGGGGTCGCCCTCCACAAGATAGTACTCGCCCGGATCCTTCCCCGGCAGGATCTCCTGGGGCAGGACGCGCCTGGCCGCGAGGTCCTCAGGGTTCGTGGCGAAGTCCAGCACTTTTCGGAACTCCAGGATGGCCGTGCGGCCCAAGAGCTCCCGGGCCCGCTCCGGATCCGTGGCCCCGGGAATGCGCACCTCGATGCGGTCGCTCCCCATGGGCCGGATCTCCACGTTGGCCAGGCCGTACCGATCCACGCGTTCCGAGAAGATGGTGATGAGCCGGTCCACCATGTCCCGCCGCTCCGCTTCCTTTTTGTCCTCCAGACCCTGGGCTTGGAGGACCAGCCGCACCCCGCCCTGGAGGTCCAGCCCCAGCTTGATCACCCGATCGAAGGGCCAAAACGGATAGAGAAGACCAAGGGCCGCAAAGAGGACGGCCAACGTCGCACCAAAATAAATCCAATCCCTGCGCTTCATGGCACCCTCACTTCTTCACCTTCTCCACGATGCTTGATTTGGAGACCCGCAGCTTCCCCTCCTCCACCACGAGAACGACCTCGTTTTCGTCGATGTCCTCAATGGTACCGATAATGCCGCCCGCGGTCATCACGCGATCCCCGCGCTTGAGGGAGGAAAGGAGGGCCAAGTGCTCCCGTTGTCTACGACGTTGCGGCCGTATGAGGAGAAAATAAAAAACCGCGAAGAAGACGACAAGGATCACCACCAGCGAGATGAGCTGCTGGGTTGTTTCCTGCCCCGTGGCTGTCTGCGCGTAAGCTACCACTTTCTCACCCCTTGCCTCTAAGGATCGTGCGCCCTTCCCTCACCGTCAAGGCCAAGCCCGCGAGGGCCAGACCCGAGGTCCACGCCCAAAACGCCGCCCCCGCGAGCTTCGTGGCTCCCACCGCATGGAGGGCGGCCAGGGAAACGGGCCAAAGTATAGCCCAAAGGGGCCGCACCCAGGGCTTAGCGCTCGCAAGGGCAAAGGTGAGGGCCATCGCCGCGAGCCAAAGGTAAAGTCCGCAACGCGTCCCCGTGCGCCCCAACGCGAAGAAAAGGAGAGCGTGCCCGGGAAGAAGGCGAAAGATCCGGGGTTCTTGGGGGCGTCCGAACATCCCCCAGAGCCAGAGCCCGAAGAGGAGGGCCCCGCCCACCCCGCTCCAGGGGCTGGGCCACCCGGAGAAAAGGACGGCAAAAAGGATGAGAACGAAGCTTCCGACCCAAAGGAGCGTCATCGTAGGTAGGAGAGGAAAAGGGTGCCCAGGCCCAGGAACAGGAAGAAGCCGGTGAGATCCGCAATGGTGGTGGCCACGGGACCCGAGACCATGGCGGGATCCACCCCAAGGCGCTTGAGAAGGAAGGGGAGAACGCCGCCCATGACCGTGGCCACGAGGGTGTTTCCGGCGAGGGCCACGGCGGCCACCAAACCGAGGAAGGGGTTCCCCCGCAGGAGGAACGCGATGAGCCCCAGCTGCGCTCCCAGCACAAGACCGTTCACACAGCCCACAAGGAGCTCCTTGCGCACCACGCGGGGGAGGTCCCGCCAGCCCACCTCGCCCGTGGCCATGCCCCGGATGGCCACGGAGAGGGCTTGGGCCGCAACGTTCCCGCTCATATCGGCGATGAGGGGCATGAACGCCGCCAGGGCCGCGGCCTGGGCAATCGTGGCCTCGAACCGGCTCACCACGTACACCACGAGCATGTTCAAGAGGATGTACCCCATCATCCAGGGCAGGCGGAACCTGACGGAGGTGAGGGGCGGGGAGAGGGCGGCCTCCTCGCCCGAAGGAATGCCGCTCATGCGCAGGAGGTCCTCGGTGGCTTCCTCCCGCATCACGTCCATTACGTCGTCCACGGTGACGATGCCCAAAAGGTGTCCCTCTTTATCCACCACGGGGAGCGCGAGGTAGTTGTACTTGTCGAAGAGCTGGGCCACCTCCTCCACGTCCATCTCCGCGGGCAGGGTCACGACCTCGCGGTTCATGAGGGCGCTGATGGGCGCCTCCGGCCGGGCCAGGACCAGATCCCGCAGGGAGAGCACCCCAAGGAGTTTTCCCTCCTCGTCCACCACGTAGGCGTAGTACACGGTCTCCAGTTCCTCGGCGCGGCGGCGGATCTCCTCGATGGCCTCCTGGGCGGTGAGGTGAGCGGGCAGGGCCAGGACCTCGGGGGACATGAGCCCGCCGGCGGTGTCCGGGGGGTAGGCCAGAAGCGCCCGGAACATCTGGGCCTTGCGGGCCTCCAGCCGGGAAAGGAGGTCCCTCACGGTCTCCTCGGGGAGCTCCAAAAGGAGGTCTACGGCGTCGTCGGGATCCATGTGGGAAAGGATATGGAGGGCCTCCTCGCGGTTGAGCTCGGCAAGGAGCCGCGCGGCCTCCTCGGGGTCCATCTCGCCTAAAGGAGCGGCGGCCGCCCGCCGCAGGTACAGCCGGCGCAGGAGCTCCACCGCCTCCTCTTCCTTGAGGGTGGAAAGGACCTCGGCGATGTCCGCGGGATGCCGGCGCAAAAGCTCCCCAAGCTGGATCTTCTCCTGGATCCGCCCGAGCATGATCGTAAAGTTTACCCGTTTCCGTTCCTATAAGCCAAAAAGGCGAATGAACCCTAGGCTCGCGAGAAGCACGAGGATCCCGGCGAGGAGGACCCCTATCATGAGCGGCCCCGCGGATTTACGCGGCGGGATTCCCAAAAGGGCGGCCAGCGCGGCCCCTGTCCAAAGCCCTGTCCCGGGAAGGGGAAGGGCCACGAACATCACCAAGAACCAGGGGCCGTAGCGCGCGATCCCCTGGGCGCGGCGCCGGCGCCAAGCCCAATAAGCCCGGAAGCCTGGAACCCTTTCGAGCCAGGGGAGAACGCGGGGAAGCCCCCAAAGGAGGAAGGGAAGAGGAAGGAAGTTTCCGGCCAGGCTCAAGGCTAGGCTGGCACCCGGCGAAAAGCCGAGACTCAGGGCCAAAGGGAGGCCGCCGCGCAGCTCGCTCAGGGGGGCGGCGGAGACCCCCAGCACCAAAAGGACTTTTCCCCAGGGCACCTTCCCATTCTACTTGGTGGCCCGCTTCCCTCTCCGCTACCATTGTCCCGATGCGCCTTTACAACTCGCTGAGCAAAAGGCTTGAGGAGCTTGCGCCCGCGGACGGCACGGTGCGCATGTACGTGTGCGGCCCCACCGTCTACGACCTCATCCACATCGGGAACGCCCGGCCCTTCATCGTGTTCGATGCCCTGCGCCGGGTCCTCGAGGCCCAAGGTTTCCGGGTGATCTACGTGCAAAACGTGACGGACGTGGATGACAAGATCATCCGCCGGGCCCAGGAGGAGGGCCGGGACCCCGCGGAACTGGCCCTCCACTACACCCAGGAGTACTTCGCGGATCTCGAGCGGCTGGGGGTGCGGCCCCCCACCTACTCCCCGCCGGCCACAGCCTTCATCCCCAAGATGGTGGAGTTCATCCAAAAACTCGTGGAGAAGGGGCATGCCTACGTGGTGGACGGCGACGTCTATTTCTCCGTGCGCACGTATCCCGGCTACGGCGAGCTCTCGGGGCGTTCGGCCGAGGAGCAGCTCGCCGGCGCGCGGGTGGAGGTGGACGAGCGCAAGCGCGATCCCTTGGATTTCGCGCTCTGGAAGAGCGCCAAACCCGGAGAGCCCTTCTGGCCCTCGCCCTGGGGGCCGGGCCGGCCCGGCTGGCACACGGAGTGCGTGGTCATGTCCATGTACCTTCTGGGCGAGACTTTGGACATCCACGCGGGCGGAAACGACCTCATCTTCCCCCACCACGAGAACGAGCGGGCCCAGGCCGAGTCTCTGACGGGGAAAACCTTCGTCAAGATTTGGCTGCACAACGGGATGCTCACCGTACGTGGGGAAAAGATGGCCAAATCCCTGGGGAACTTTTACTACGCCCGCGACGTGGTGCGACTTTTCGGCACCGAAGCCGTGCGCTACTTCTACCTCTCCCGACACTGGCGCAAGCCCTTGGACTTCTCTTTTGAGGCCCTGGCGGAGGCCAAGGCCGCGGTGGCCCGGGTCTACAACTTCCTGGGCGAGGCGGAGCGTGTGCCCGCGGAGGTCTCCTCCCAAGATCCCGCGTTTGGGGCCGTCCTTGCGGAGGCGGAGAGGAAGTTCTGGGCGGAGCTTGAGGACGATTTCAATACGCCCGGGGCGCTCGCGGTGCTCCAGGAGATCATCGGCGAGGCCTATAAGCGCGCGGATCCCCGGGCCCTGCGGGAGGCCGGGGAGGCCGTGCGCCGCCTTGCCCGCCCCTTGGGCCTCTTCCAAGCGGAGGGAAGCTCCGCCGAGCTTGGGAAGCTTTCCGAGGAGCTTTTAGGGCTCATCGTGGAGCTTCGGGCCCAGCTCCGCAAAGAGAAGAACTTCGCCCTTGCCGACAAGATCCGGGAAAAGCTCGCCGCCTTGGGCGTGGAGCTTCGGGACGGTCCCGAGGGCACCCGCTGGGTCCTGCGGGCTTAGCCCCTCACCCCGCCCTCGCCCCGTTGGGGAGAGGGCGTGTTTTTCGGCGGGCTCCCCGCATGGGGGGAGGACTTTGGGGGCGGGCAAACCGGGCCCCCCTCCGGCGGGCGCCTCTCGCTCCGAGGGACTCACCCTCTTCCCTCTCCGCCTAAAGGGGAAGGACTGAGCCTTTCTCCCCCAAGGGAGGGACGGAACCTCTTTCCTCTCTCCTGTGGAGGAGAGGGTTGGGGTGAGGGGGCCTGCTCTTAGCGCCCCAGCTTTTCCCGGATCTCCGGAAAGGTGAGCCTCACGGCGACGGGACGGCCATGAGGACAGCGGGCCGGCTCCCTTGTCCCCTTCCAGGCGGCGATGAGGGCCTCTTGTTCTGCAGGCGAAAGCTCCTCGCCCGCCCGAATCGCCGCGGCACAGGCCACCTCCCGCCAAAGCTCCAAAAGCTCGCGGTTCCCGGCCCGCCAAAGCGTGGCCACCGCCCGCAGGGGCTCAGAGAAACCGAGCTTGGCCTGGCGCTCCGCCAAAACTAAGGGCCAGCCCCGCACGAGGAACGCGTTGCCCCCGAAGGGTTCCAACTCCACCCCCAGCGTTCGCAGCCTCGGGATCGCCTCCCTCAGGGCCTCCGCCTGATCAAAAGGAAGCTCCACCTGTACGGGGATGAGGAAGCGCTGTACTTGGATCTCCGCGCCGTCCTGAAACTTTTCGAAGAGCACGCGCTCGTGGGCCACGTGTTGATCGACGATTTCCAAGCCCTCCTCGGTCTCCACCACGATGAACGCCCGCTGGATCTGGCCCAGAACGCGCCACGTTTTCTCTTTTGGCGCTTCGAAGCTGATGAGATCCGGTTCTTGGGGGGCAGAAAGGGAGGTGGGGGGCGGCGTAGGGGCGCGGGTGGGTAGGGCGGCGCCCGTCCAGGTGGGGGTGAAGGTTCCCAAGGCCCGAAGCGTGGCGCGCCGGAGGAGATCGAGCACGGCCTCCTCATTCTGGAAGCGCACTTCCTCCTTTTTGGGGTGCACGTTCACGTCCACGATCTCCGGGTCCACCTCGAGGTAGAGGAAGAAAAGGGGGTGCTGTCCCCGGCCGAGGTAGCGGGCGTAGACCTGGTAGATGGGGACAGCAAGGTTCCCTAGCCGCACGGGTCTGCGGTTCAAAAAGAGATGCTGGTCGGCGCGGGAGGCCTGGGAGAGCTCCGGAGGGGAGAAGAACGCAAGGAGCCGGTACCCGGGCTCCTCCATCTGCACGGAAAGAAGCCGGCGGGCCAAAGCTTCGCCGTAAACCTGGGCGATGCGGGAAAGGGGCGCCTGCACCGGCGGCACTTCCAACACCTTCCGTCCTTCGGAGAACACGAGAAAACCGCGGTCAAAGTGGGCCAAAGCCAGGTGGCGAAGGAGCTCCAGGGACCGGCGGGCCTCCGCCGCCGGGGTGGAGAGGAACTTCCGCCGTGCCGGCACGTTGAAGAAAAGGTCCCGTACCTCCACCGTGGTTCCCGGCGGATGGGGCGCGGGTTTCCCTTCCACGATTCTGCCCCCTTCAATGAGGAGCTCGTAACCCTCGGGTGTCTCCGGCGTGCGGGAGACCAAACGCACTTTGGCCACTGCGCAGATCGCGGCCAGGGCCTCCCCCCGGAACCCAAGGGTTCGGATATGGCGGAGGTCCTCCTCGGTGGAAATCTTGCTCGTGGTGTGCCGCTCCACCGCG
>JAUQPF010000014.1 GCA_030550535.1 Candidatus Bipolaricaulota bacterium | reverse complement strand
AGGGGGAGGTTGGGGTGCGGGCCGGCCTTACCCTCCAAGGAGGGCAGATATAAGCCTCCCTTGACGTCGAGTGGGTCGGGCGAGGACCGTAGCTCAAGGGGCCCTATACTTGATCTATTTCCACCCTCGCTCCCTTGGCCAACCTTCCGCATCTTCGCTTTTTAGCGATCGCGGGAAACCCGGTACGGGACATGACCCCCCTTGCGGGGATGCAGGAGCTCACCGTGCTCCTTGCCAATGGGTGCAAAATCTCTGATCTTTCCCCTCTTGCGGGCCTCACTCAGCTCGTCCCCCGAAGCGTGCAAAACAATGCGATTCGTTCTGTGGAGCCGCCTGCTAGGCTTGAAAACTTGCGGGACCTTCTCCTCGGCGGGAACAGAATCACGGATACCACCCCTTTGGCCTCCCTCTCTCAATTGGAGGTTCTCGACTTATCAGCTAACCCTGTGGAGGATTTCGTGCCCTTTCTAAAGCTTTCTGCCTTGCGGCTTTTGAACGTCAAAGGGATCCCTATTGGAGAGGATAAGAAAAGGGTGCTTGAGGAGCTAAAGCGGCGCGGGGTCCACGTGATCCGATAAGGCTAGGTCCGCGCGGGACCCCGCTCAAGCCAGGCCCAGATGAAGGGCCAAAGCTCTCCGTCCAGCACGGCCTGGACGTTCCCCACCTCCACCTCCGTGCGATGATCCTTCACGAGCTGGTAAGGCTGGAGCACGTAGGACCGGATCTGGTGGCCCCACTCGATCTCTTTAAGCTCGCCTCGGAGCTCCTCCAGCTTCTTCACCCGTTCCTGCTCCATGAGGGCCCGCAGCCGCGCTCGCAGGATCTTCAAGGCCGTCATCTTGTTCTGGTACTGGGAGCGCTCGTTTTGGCAGGTCACCACGATCCCTGTGGGAAGATGGGTGATGCGTACAGCGGTTTCGTTCTTCTGCATGTGCTGGCCACCTGGCCCGGAGGAGCGGAAGGTCTCGATGAGCAGATCCTCCTCCTTCAATTCCACGTCGCCCTCGGGCACGATGGGTGTGACCGTCACCGCGGCGAACGAGGTGTGGCGGCGATGGGCAGCATCGAACGGGGAAATGCGCACCAGGCGGTGCACGCCCGTCTCGCCCTTGAGGATGCCGTAGGCGTAGCGCCCCCGTACTTCCAAAGTGGCCGACTTGATCCCGGCCTCCTCGCCCGGGGTCTCATCCACCACGCGGGCCTCGAACCCTGCCCGCTCGCAAAAGCGGGTGTACATGCGCAAGAGCATCTCCGCCCAATCCATGGCATCCGTGCCGCCCGCGCCCGCGTTGATGGCCAAAAAGCAGTCGTTTTGGTCATAGGGACCGGTGAGGAGGAACTCCACTCGGGCCTTGGCGAACCTCTCCTCGAGCGCGGCAAGCCTGTTTTGGGCCTCCTCCCGCGCGGCTTCGTCGTCCTCCTCCTCGGCCAAGCTCCACAGCACCTCGATGTCCTCAAGCTCCCGGAGGAGGGCCTCGTAGCTGCGGAGGCGGTCCCGCGCAGCCTCGAGTTCCTTGGCCTTGGCCTGAGCGGCGAGCCGATCCGCCCAGAACTCTGGCCGGCTCATCTCCGCCTCCAGGGTCTGGACCTTGGTCCGGAGCTCCTCCACCCCGATCCCCTGGCCCAGCCGGGCCAGGTTTTCCCGCAGGACCTTGAGCCTTTCCTCCATACACCGCCAAATTAGCGCGCCTTCGTCTTTTTCGCAAGCGTATAATTCCGGCATGCCCGGCACGCTGTACATCTGCGCCACCCCCATTGGGAACCTCGAGGACATCACGCTCCGGGCCCTTCGTATCCTCAAAGAAGTGGACGTGATCGTGGCCGAGGACAGCCGTCGCACCCAAAAGCTTCTCTCCCGCTACGGGATCCATACCCCGCTTGCCCCTAGCCTTTACCAAGGCGTGGAAGAGGAGCGGACGGAGGGGGTATTGGCGCTTCTGCGCGAGGGCAAGAGCGTGGCCCTCGTTTCGGACGCGGGCACCCCGCTGATCGCCGATCCGGGGTTTCCTCTCGTGCGGGCCTGCGTGGAGGAAGGGATCCCGGTGGTGCCCATTCCCGGCCCCTCGGCGGTGTTGGCGGCCTTGGTGGCCTCCGGGCTTCCTCCTCAACCCTTCCTTTTTGCGGGGTATCCGCCCCGGGCCCTGGGTCCCCGCCGGAAATGGCTGGCGGAGTTCTCGGCCCTGCCCGTAACGCTCGTTTTCTTCGAGAGCCCGGAGCGGCTTTTGAAAACCCTTTCCATTCTTGCGGAATTGGATCCGGAGAGGCCGGTGGTGGTGGCCCGCGAGCTCACCAAACTCCACGAGGAGTTCGTGCGTGGATCTGCCCGCACGGTCCATGCGGAGCTTGCCCGACGGGAGAGGATCCTTGGGGAGGTGGTGGTGCTCGTGGGGCCGCCGGCTGAGGAAAGGCGGGCTCGTTCTCGCTCGGCTGGGGAGGCCGAGCTTTTGGCCCAGTACGAGGTCCTGCTCTCCCAGGGGCTTTCACCCAAGGAGGCGCGGAAAGTTCTAGCCCAGAGGCTCGGACTCCCGGCGCGCGCGATCTACCGGATGCTCCTGAGGACCCTCAAGCCCGAAAATGGAGTCTAACCGCGGCTGAAGGCGGGCGCTGGGGGTGTCTGCACCGCCTTTTTCCCAGCGGATTCGACTGGGGCCTCCTCAAAAGAACTCCGCCAGAAGCGAGCGAAGTTCCTCCGGCCTAGGGAGCGGCCTTCCCACAAGCGGTCCTTTTTGAAGGACCGGATGGCGTTCCTCCCAGGTAGGCTCGGGCGGTGCCTCGAGGAGCACCCCCACCGGGATCCGTTCCCCCGCCTCGAGGGCCACAGCCAGCGCGGCCCGCCGATCCTGGGGATCGTGCCCGGCCTCCTCCACCGGCCACAACCGCTCCTTGTACCAGGCGAAGGTGTGCACCCGGTTCCAGCTGGGGCAGGGATGGACCACGTTCACCAGGGCGAATCCCTTGTAGCGAATCGCCCGAGCGATGATCTCCGCGGTGCGCTCCACCTCGCCGGAGAAGCTTTGGGCCACGAACCCCGCGCCCAAAGCGAGGGCCAAGGCCAAGGGGTTCAGGGGGCGGGAGAGGACGCCAAAAGGCTGGGCCCGGGTGGTGTAGCCCTTGGGCGCGGTGGGCGAGGCCTGGCCCTTGGTGAGGCCATAAACCCGGTTGTCGTGGGCGATCACGGCGATATCCAGGTTCCTGCGGATGTTGTGGAGGAGGTGGTTTCCACCCTCCCCGTAGAGGTCACCATCTCCGGACTCGGCGATCACGGTGAGCGTAGGGTTGGCCATTTTGATCCCCGCGGCCGCAGCGATGGTACGGCCATGGAGTCCGTTGAACCCATTCACCTTGAGGTAGTGCACGATCTTGGCGGCCTGACCGATCCCGGTGACGAGGACCACCCGTTCCGGCGGGAGCGCGAGCGCGCTCAGAGCCTGGGCGAGGGCCTTTCGGATCGCAAAGTTCCCGCAGCCCGGGCACCAGGCCATCTCCCCTTCGGCCAGGTAGTCCTCAGGGCGCACGGCGTACTCCCTCCACAACGTCCTCGGGGGTGAAGGGGCGGCCGTCATAGCGGGCCAGGTGCCGCATGGGCCGAATCCCCGTCTCCTGGCGAAGGAGCTTTCCCAGCTGTCCCCAAACGTTTCCCTCCACGGTGATCACTTCGCGGGCCGGCTCCAAAAGCTCAGCCACCTCCGCCCAGCGCAAGGGCCAAAGATCCTGAAAGTGCACGTGGGCGTAACGGTCCTCTTCCGCGTTAAGGGCCTCCACGGCCTCCCGCAAGGCGCCGAACGTGGAGCCCCAACCCAAAAGAACCGTTCGCCCCCGCAGGCTCTCCGGAAAAGCCTCGGGAAGATCCGTGGCCTCCCTCAGACCCTCCTCCTTTTTCAGGCGTTTCTCCACCATAGCCTTGCGGATGGCCAAATCCTCAGTGATGCGTCCATAAAAGTCGTGCTCATCGGAATCCACGAGGACGAGATGTGGGGAGAGGCCAGGCACGGCCCGAGGAGAGACACCTGTGGAGGTTAAGGCGAACCGCTCGTAGTGCTCCATCTGCGCGATCTCTTCGAGCGAAAGGATGTGTTCCCGCATGGGGACGCGGGCCGGGTCCAAAGCGGGCACCACCACGTAGGAGTCCACGAGGAACTGATCCGTTAGGAGGATCGCCGGGACCTGGAAGGCCTCGGCAAGCTCGAAGGCCTTCATGGTCGCGTAGAAGGCGGCCTCCGGGGTGGCGGGGGCCGTGAGGTAGCGAGGGAACTCCCCGTGCCCCGCGTAGAGGGCGAAGAGGAGGTTCTCTTGGGCGGTACGGGTGGGGAGGCCGGTAGCCGGGCCGGGCCGCTGCCCAAGATGGATCACCACAGGGGTTTCGATCATCCCCGCCAGGGACAGGCCTTCCACCATGAGGGCGAACCCTCCGCCGGAGGTGGTGACCATGGCCCGGGCGCCCGCGTAGGCCGCCCCCAGGGCCATGTTGATGGCGGCGATCTCGTCCTCGGCCTGCTCCACCACGAGGCCATAGCGCTCGGCCCGCTGGGCCAGGAACTCCATCACCGGAGTACCGGGGGTCATGGGGTAGGAGGCGAGGTACCGGCAGCCGGCGGCGATGGCCCCGGCGCCCACAGCTTGCCCGCCCGTGAGGAGCATGTGCGTGCCCGCCGCAAAAGCGGGGGAGGGGAGCTCCCAGGCCTGGGGTGGGGCGAGCTCCCAGCCCAGGGCCAAGGCCTGGAGGTTGGGTTCGCTCTTGGCCCCGAACACTTCACGGACGGCCGCTCCCACGCGGTCCAAGTCCAGGCCGAGGAGGCGCGCCGCCGCCCCAAGGAGGACCACGCCCTGGGCCAAAGGGAGGCCGAGCTTTTCCCGAGCGAGCCTCAGAGCGGGGAGGCCCAGGACGCGCGGGCCCGGGGGAAAGGCGCCTTCCTCGGCCACTACCCAGGCCCCCGGCCGGAGGCGCTCCCCCCAGGTGCGCCCCATCTCCGGGGTGAGGACCACGAGGAGGTCCGCATCCCTGCGGGTGGCGAAGACCGGGCGGTCCGCGAGGCGCACGGTGAAGGCGTTCTCCCCGCCCCGGATGCGCGAGTGGTAGGAGAGCTCCCCATGAAGAAAAAAGCCGGAGCGGAAGAGGCTTCGGGCTAGGATCTCCCCGAGGCTCTGGATGCCTTGGCCGGCGGCACCGGCCAAGCGCACCACGAGTTCCATCACCTATCCCTTCTCCGTCTGCTCGGTGAGGTAGTTTGCAAGGCCCATCTGCTTGATCTGGTCGAGCTGGGCCTCAAGCCAGTCGATATGGTCCTCCTCGTCCTTGAGGATCTCCTCAAGGAGGACCTTCGTGCCGTTATCGCCAAGCTCCGCGGCGAGCTTGATCGTCTCGTTGTACGCCTTTTGGGCTTCGTATTCAGCCTCCAGGTCGTTCTTATGAATCTTCTCCACGTCCGCAGCGATGCGCACCGGTGCGATCCTCGTGACCATGGGCTCGCCCTCGAGAAAGATGACGCGTTGGACAAGCTTTTCCCAATGGCGCATCTCCACGATGGCCCGCTTCTCGATGACCTCCGCAAGCTTTTTGTAGCCCCAATTCTCGCAAAGCTCCGCGTGCACCATGTATTGGAGCACGGCCGCAAGCTCCTCCGAAATCCGTTGATTTAAGGCCTCGATGATCCGGGGATTCCCCTTCATTGCGCCCCCTTTCTCTTACATCCTACAGGAGGCGGAGATCGCGGGCAAACGACGGTGCGGGGAAAATCACTCCTCGACGGCAGCGGCGAGCTCCTCCACCTTGAGTTTTGCGGGATCCAAGGAGGCCAACGCGGCCTTCATCCGGTTTAACGTCTCTTCGTAGCTCAGGGTCACGATCTTCTTGCGCTTCACCGGGTTCACCTTGGAGACGATGCCGTGGCGCAAAAACGGCGGGGTGTACCCGCGCTCGCGCAGGGCCTGCACGATGGGATCAACCAGACGGTCCACCTCAAGGAGGAGCTCCGCCCGCTTCCTTCGCTCCTCCAGGGCCAGCGGGAGATCCAAATCCAAAAAGAGGTCGACCTTGCGGAGGATGGGCACATAGGCCGAGCCGTGGAAGCGCTCGTTTTCCTCGTAGATGAGACCCAGCGTGGCCAGATAAGCCTCCTCGAACTGAAAGGCGAGCTCTTTTTCTTTGCGCGGGGGCTCGGCGGAGAGAAGGGCCCGATACATGCGGATGACCTCGAGGGCCTTTTCCTTGAGGTTGTGGGCCTTTTCCGTGTTGAGGGCGAGGATCTCGAAGGCCACGGCCGGGTCGGGCACGACCACCGCAGGGATATGGGTGCGGCCCAGCTGGAGGAGGGCCTCGCGGCGGTGGTTGCCGTTAGGGGTCCAAAAGCCGCCTTCGGGCGCACGCACAGCCACGATCGGATCCAAAAAGCGCCCGAGTTTGGCGATCACCTCCTTGAGCCGCTCCACGTGGGACGCGGAAAGATCCCGCTGGAAAGGGGTAGGGCGCACCCTCGCAAGCGGAAGGAGGGCAAAGATCTGCCACTGCCCCTTATAGGGCTCTTGGTACACGGCCAGGACCTGACCGCCCTCAGCCAGGATGGCCTCTTTGAGCTCCTCGATCTCGGGAAGGGGAGAAGCGCCCTCAGGCATGGCGAAAAATTATGTCCGCACCGAGGAAGTGCGCAAGGCTAGCGTTTGGTGCGGAGGGAGAAGTAGAGGGTGAGAAGGGCGGCCGCGGCGGCTCCCGCAGCCGCCCCGAAGGCCACATCCGCGAAGGGGACGCCGAGCAAGGCCCCCACCCCAGCACCTAAGATCAGCTGCCCACCCCACCGCAGCCAGGGTGGGGCTCTCCGGCTCACCCGCCGACCCCGAAACACTGCTCCTTTTTTAGAAGCAGCTCCCAACGCCGGTCCACCTCGGCCTGGATCTGCGCGATCAACTCCTTCCCCTGCGGATCACGGAAAAGGTGACGGAACCGCCCCTGCGTCTTCAGCCACTCCTCGACCGGCACATGCTCCTTGGGTTTATAGTTGATCTTGTAGCGGCCCTCGATGACCTCGTAGAGGGGCCAGTACCGGGTTTCCACGGCCTGTTTCGCTTGTTGGATGGCGCTGTCGCGGGGCGTGCGCCAGCCCAAGGGGCAGGTGGTGAGGACGTTGATGAATTTGGGACCTTCGTAGTTCATGGCGCGCTCCACCTTGTTGGCAAGGTCGATGAGGTGGGAGACAGCGGCCTGGGCCACGTAGGGGATCCCGTGGGCGGCCACGATCTCTGTGAGGTCCTTGCGCTCCTGAGGCTTTCCGGGGATGGCCTCGCCCACGGGGGCGGTGGTGGCGGCGGCGCACTTTGGGGTGGCGCTCGAGCGCTGCACCCCCGTGTTCATGTAGGCCTCGTTGTTGAGGCAGACGTAGAGGAAGTCGTGGCCCCGTTCAAGGGCCCCCGAGAGGGCCTGAAGGCCGATGTCGTAGGTGCCGCCGTCGCCCGCGAACACCACGAACCGCACGCGCTTATCCAGGAGGCCCTTCTTCCTCAGGACTTTGTAGGCCGCCTCCACCCCGGAGATCACGGCCGCGGCGTTCTCGAAGGCCACGTGGATCCAGGGGACGTTCCAGGCCGTGCCGGGGAAGCGGCTTGTGGCCACCTCCAGGCACCCGGTGGGGCTGGCCACCACCACCGGATCGGGGATGGCGTTGAGGACGGTGCGCACCACCATGGGCTCTGCACATCCCGCGCAGAGCGTATGGCCTCCGGTGAAGCGCACCCCCCGTTCCTCCCGTTCCGCCAAAACCTTGATGCTCGGCATCTTTTCTCCTTACTCCCGAAGCCCGATGTACCGGAGGGCCCACTCCGTTCGCCTGATCTTGGGAAGCTCTTCGAGGGCTTGAACGAGCTGGGGCACGGTGATGTCGCGGCCGCCAAGGCCGTAGATGTAGTTGACGAGGATCGGGCGCTTCTCCAAGGGATAGAGGGCACTGGCCACGTCCTCATAGAGGGCGCCCATGGTGCCGAAGGAGAAGGCCCGGTCCAGGACGGCCACGGCCTTCAGATGGGCCAAGGCCTCGGCCACCGCAGGGCCGGGGAAGGGCCGCCAGAGCCAGGGTTTGAGGAGCCCCACCTTCATCCCCCGGGCCCGCAGCTCGTCCACGGCCACCTTGGCCGTGCCCGCGGTGCTTCCCAGGACCACCAGGGCATACTCCGCGTCCGCAAGCTTGTAGGCCTCGAAGAACCCCTCATAGCGGCGGCCGGAGACCTCGGCGAAGGCGCGCTGCACCTCGAGGAACACCGCGGGAACCGCCTCCATCCCGGCCTCCTGGGCCCGCTTGAGCTCGAAGTAGTAGTCGGACATGGCGAAAGCTCCCCAGGTCACGGGATGTTCTACGTCCAAAAGGGGCGCGAAGGGTTTGAACTCGCCCACGAACTTCTTGGCCACCTCGTCCTCGAGGAGGTCCACGGGCTGGACGGTGTGGGTGAGGGTGAACCCGTCGAGGTTCACGATCACCGGGAGTCGCACGCGCATGTCCTCGGCGATCCGCTGGGCCATGAGGGTGTAGTCGTAGGCCTCTTGAGCGCTCTCGGCGAAGATCTGGACGGCCCCGGAATCGCGGGCCAAATAGGCGTCGGAGTGGTCGCAGTGGATGTTGATGGGGGCGGAGAGGGCCCGGTTGGCGAGGGCCATGACGATGGGAAGACGCAGGCCCGCAGCGATGTACAGGACCTCCACCAGGAGGGCGAGGCCTTGGGAGGAGGTGGCGGTCATGACCCGCCCTCCGGCAGCCGCCGCTCCAATGCACGCGGAAAGCGCGGAATGCTCGCTTTCCACAGGGATGAGCTCCGTGCGCACAAGCCCGTTATGCACGTAATCCGCGTAGTACTCGGCGATCTCCGACTGGGGCGTGATGGGGTAGACGGCCACCACGTCCGGCTCGATCTGCCGCATGGCCTCCGCCACGGCCTTGTGTCCGGTTATGGCCTTGCGCATTCCCCACCCCTTTCCGGAACCATCTCGATGGCGTCCTTCGGGCAGATGGCGGCGCACACGCCGCAGCCCTTGCAGTGCTCGTAGTCAAAGCCGGTGACCTTGCCACCCCGGATGAGGACGGAATCATCCGGGCAATGGAGCCAACACTGGAGGCACTGGATGCATTTTTCCTCGTGCCAGATGGGGCGTTCGGCCCGCCAGCTTCCGGTTTTGTTGAGGTCCCGGGCTGTGCCGCCGGCCACCACCCCGCCCAGGGGCAACTCCCGCCAGCCCTTAAGCCCGGCCAACCGCCACCTCCTTCGCCGCCTCGTAGCCCGCGCGGAAGGCCTGGAGGTTCTTCTCCAGCATGTCCCGCGAGAGCCTTCCGCCCAAGGCCTCCCGCAACTCCGCCTCCGCCAGGTTGTAGTCCGTGCCGAGAAGGGCCACCACCGCTCCCAGCATGGGAATGTTGGGGAACCCTGTGCCCGTCTCCTTGGCGATTCGGTCGGCGTCCACCGTGACGATCTTCCCGGGGAACTTCGTGCGGGCCCGGATCTCCTCCGCCGAACAGGGAGTGTTCACAAGGAGCACGCCCTCGGGTTTGAGGCCCTCGGTGGGGCGCTCCGAGTCCAACAGGGTTTCGTCGATGACCACCACGATGTCCGGTTCATAGACGCCGGAGTGCACGAGGATTTCCTCGTCGGAGATGCGGTTGTAGGCGCGCACAGGGGCGCCGGAACGCTCGGGGCCGAATTCTGGAAAGGCCTGGACGAACTTTCCCTCGCGGAGGTTGATCTGGGCGAGGATCTGGGAGACGGTCTTCGCGCCTTGGCCTCCGCGGCCGTGCCAACGGATTTCCTTCATCCCCTCCTCCTTGGGAAAACCCGGCCATTATAGAGGAGGGGACAGGGCCCGCAAAGCCTTGGGGACTACAGCCGGTCAGGGCCGCACTTTTCCCGGAGCCTCTCGATGTCCTTGATGACGATCTGGTAGCGGCGCTTATCGAGGAGACCTTGGCGGGCCAGGCGGTTCAGGGCCATGGTGGTGTTCTCCCGGGCCGAGCCGATCATCTCCGCCAGATCCCGATGGGTGAGGCGGAACCCGATGAGGATTCCGTTTTTCGTTCTGATCCCGTACTCCGAGGAGAGGAGCAAAAGCTGGCGGGAGAGGCGGCTTTCGATGTCCCGGAAGGCCAGGTCCTGGACGAGGTCTTCCAATTCCCGGATGCGCCCGCCCAGGACCTCCAGGAGCTGCAAAAGGAGCTCGGGCTGGTGGCGCACGAAGGCGAGGAACCTCTCCCGGGGCACCTGGATGAGGACGCCCTCCTGGAGGGCCTCGGCGTGGTGGCTGCGGGCCTTCTCCCCGATGAGAGAAAGCTCGCCGAACATGTCGCCTGGTCCCCGGGGAGGGAGGGAGATGCGTTTCCCCGTGGGGTCGATGAAGGAGAGCTTGACCGTGCCGGTCTCGATGAAGAAGAGGCTGGCGGAGGGGTCGCCCTGACGGTAGATGATGTCCCGGGCGGCCACCGTGAACCGCTCCGCGGTCTCCAAAAGCGCGTCGATTCCCGGAAGGATCCAGCGCACGCGTCCTTGTTCCATGGCGCGGGCACTGTAGCCTGGGAAGGAGGGAAGGGGACGCGCGTCCGGGTCCCTTCCGCTGGAGGTTGGGGGCGGGGGGAAAAGAAAAACGTCCCGTTTTGGGACGTCGGAGGACCGGGTGGATAGGGATCAACGGGCCCTGCCGAGGGGAAAGGCTGGTTTTTCGCCCCTGACGGGCGAAGGGCTTTGCTCCCTAAGAAAGGAGGTGATCCAGCCGCACGTTCCCGTACGGCTACCTTGTTACGACTTCGCCCCCCTCATGAAGGACACCCTCGGCGCCCTCTTCGGACGACTTCAGGTGCCCCCCACTCGGTTGGCGTGACGGGCGGTGTGTACAAGCCCCAAGTACGTATTCACCGCGGTGTGGCTGACCCGCGATTACTAGCGATTCCCTCTTCATGCAGGCGGGTTGCAGCCTGCAATCCGAACCATGCCCGGCTTTGGTGGGATTGGCTCCGGGTCGCCCCTTCGCGTCCCATTGTACCGGGCACTGTAGCATGTGTGTAGCCCCGGGCATAAGGGCCATGAGGACTTGACGTCATCCCCTCCTTCCTCCGGCTATTCGCCGGCAGTCCCGCCAGAGTCCCCGGCGCCCTTGTGGGCCCGCTGGCAACTGGCGGCAGGGGTTGCGCTCGTTCCGGGACTTAACCCAACACCCCACGGCACGAGCTGACGACAGCCATGCAGCACCTGTGCCGGCTCCCCGGCGCCTTTCGGCCCGGGGTCCCTTCCCTTTCGGGTTGGTACCACCGGCATGTCAAGCCCGGGTGAGGTTCTTCGTTTAGCATCGAATTAAACCACATGCTCCACCGCTTGTGTGGGACCCCGTCAATTCCCTTGAGTTTCAGCCTTGCGGCCGTACTGCCCAGGCGGCGGGCTTAACGCGTTAGCTGCGGCACCGAGGGAGTACCCCCCGACACCTAGCCCGCATCGTTTAGGGCGTGGACTACCCGGGTATCTAATCCGGTTCGCTCCCCACGCTTTCGCGCCTCAGCGTCAGGACCGGCCCAGAGGGTTGCCTTCGCCATCGGGATTTCGGCCGGTATCTACGCATTTCACCGCTACTCCGGCCGCTCCACCCTCCTCTGCCGTCCTCTAGCCCAGCAGTATCGCCCGGCCTCCCGGGGTTGAGCCCCGGGCTTTCACGGGCGACTTGCCGAACCGCCTACGCGCACTTTACGCCCAGTAAATCCGGGCAACGCTCGGGACCTACGTCTTACCGCGGCTGCTGGCACGTAGTTAGCCGTCCCTTATTCCTGGGGTACCGTCATCGGCGGGGCATTTCCTCCCCGCCTTATTCTTCCCCCAGAAAAGCGGTTTACACCCCGAAGGGCTTCTTCCCGCACGCGGCGTCGCTGGGTCACCCTTGCGGGCATTGCCCAAGATTCCCCACTGCTGCCTCCCGTAGGAGTCGGGGCCGTGTCTCAGTCCCCGTGTGGGGGGCCACCCTCTCAGGCCCCCTACCCGTCATCGCCTTGGTGGGCCGTTACCCCACCAACTAGCTGATGGGCCGCAGCCCCCTCCGCCCGCGGCGCCGGTTGCCCAGCGCCTTTACTCCCAGCCTCTTGTGAGACCGAGAGACCATCGGGTATTAGCCCCCCTTTCGGAGGGTTATCCCCGTCGGGCGGGCAGGTTGGCTACGTGTTACTCACCCGTTTGCCGCTCCGTACCCCTCCCTTGCGGGAGAGGCCGTCGCACGACTTGCATGTGTTAGGCACGCCGCCAGCGTTCGCCCTGAGCCGGGATCATACCCTCTCCATTTAGCTCCAACTCAAGGGCTCGACAGGGCTTGCCGCCGATCCCTATCCACCTGTCGAAGACCAGCCTTTCCCGCCTCGGGACGAGGCACCCCTAGTATATAGAGGGCGCCCCCGCCCGTCAAGAACCCCCAAGCCCCTCCCGCAGAAGCCTCAGGGCCGCGGCCACGTCCACCTCCGTGTCCACGCAGCCGTCCCGAAGAAGGGGAAGGCTCAGGACCCGCGGGGCCTCCCCCAGCCCTTTCACCGCCTCCTCCCCCTCGCGGAGCTCCTTTGGGCAGGCCACGGCCACCACGAGGCGCGGCCGCTTCTCCTGCACGTAGCGGAGGGCCAGGGCCCCTCCGGGGGCCACGCACACCCCTTTGTAGCCCAACCGCTCCGCCTCCGCCCGCAGGACCTTTATCGGACAGTCCGCCACCGGACAGTCCAGGGGGCATTGGAAACCCTCCCGGCTGGGCCGGCCCGGGCAGCGGTCGCTCGGCCGAAGACAATGGGGCAAAAGGAGCACCCGTTCGCTTGGGGGAATCCCCGAAAGCTCCTCAGGCACAGCCCACCACCTGCACGAGCACCGTCCGCTCCCGCGGCCGATCGAGCTCCACGAGGAAGATGCGCTGCCACTGGCCCAGGGCGAGCTTCCTTCCCCGGATGGGTACGGCCTCGCTGGCGCCAAGGAGGAGGTGTTGGAGGTGCGCATGGGCGTTGGGGCACTCGTCCGGGGTCATGTTGTGGGTGCGGATGCCGAAGTCGTTGTGGCCATAGTAAAGCTCCCGCGGGGCCAAGCGCTTCAGGAACTCCTCCATGTCCCTGAGGAGCAAGGGTTCGTTCTCGTTGATGCGGATGGCGGCGGTGGTGTGGCAGGAGAAGACGAGGGCGATCCCCTCTTGGACCCCCGCGGCGGCCACCGCCTGGGCCACCTCCTCCGTGATGTCCACGAACTCCGGGGATTTTTGGGCGCGCACGGTGAAGGTGAAGGTGCGCACGATCGGGGCGAGGGAAAGAACAGGGTTCATGGATCACCTCCCATGCGCTTCAAGCGGGCCACGACTTCCTCCACAAGGGCGTCGGGGGTGGAGGCGCCCGCGGTCACCCCCACGCGGGCGAGGCCCCTAAACCATGCGGGTTGGAGTTCCTCGGCGCGCTCGATGGGGAAGGTGGGAAGGCCGGTGGCCCGAGCGACTTCCGCGAGCTTGCGGGTGTTGGCGGAGTTGCGGGAGCCCACCACCACCAGGGCCTCCACGCGCTGGGCGAGCTCCTGCACGGCCTGGTAGCGCCGGCCCGTCTCGGGGCAGGTGGTGTCCAAAGCCCGCACCTCCCGAAGCCTTGGGCATGTGCGGGCCAGCGCCGCCGCCACGAAGCTCCAGAACTCCTCCCGGCCCTTCGTGGTCTGGGAGATGAGGGCCAGGCGCTCGGCCTCCACCCCCGCGAGCTCCGCGGGGCTCAGGGCGGCCCGGCCCCGGCCGCGCGTCCAGGCCAAAAGCCCCCGCACCTCGGGATGGGCCTCCTCCCCGTAGATGAGCACGTAGTACCCAGCCTCCGCCAGATCCCGCGCGGCCTCCTGGGCCCGGCGCACAATGGGGCAGGTCGTGTCCACCAGGGCCAACCCGCGGCGCTGGATTTCCGCGAACACCTCGGGGCCGGCGCCATGGGCCGTCACCGCCACCGCACCCTCCCGCACCTCCGCAAGGTCCTGCACCACCCGCGCGCCCTTCCGCGCCAGGTCCTCCACCACCTGGGCGTTGTGGACGATGGCCCCCAGGGTGGCCAGGGGCCCCTTCTCCCGCAAGTGTTCCTCCACCATGGCCACGGCCCGGCGCACCCCCGGGCAAAACCCGTACACGCTCGCGAGCTCCACCCTCATCGCTCCTCCAGGGCCCTCCGGTAGCGGCCCAGGGCCATGAGCGGGAAGTAGTGGCGGTAGAGGTGGTAGCGGATCATGAAGTCCGTGGGGAAGCCGGTTCCGGTGAAGTAGGGCTCGTCCCAGGTTCCGTCGGGACGCTGGGCCGCCACAAGGTAGGCGATCCCCCGGCGGACGGCCTCGGAGCGGGCCTCGCCGGCGGCAAGAAGCGCAAGAAGAGCCCAGGCCGTCTGCGAAGCCGTGGAGGGACCGCGCCCCCGCAGCTCCTTCTTGTGGTAGGAGAGGACGTCCTCGCCCCAGCCGCCGTCGGGGTTCTGCCGGGAAAGGAGGAAGTCCACGGCCCTCCGCACCCGCGGATCGTCCATGGGGAAGTCGATGGCACGGAGGGCGGGGAGGACCGCGCCCGTCCCGTAGAGGTGGTTCACCCCCCAGCGGCCGTACCAAGAGCCGTCCTCCTCTTGTTCCCGCAGGAGGTAGCGCAGGGCCCGGTCCAGGGGCCGAAAGCCCCGCCGGTACCCCAGCCGCCCAAGGAGCTCCACCACGTGGCCGGTGACGTCGGCCGAGGGCGGGTCCAGAAGCTCCCCGAAGTCCGCAAACGGGATCTCCCGCAGGAAGCTCTTCGTGTTGTCCCGGTCGAACGCCCCCCAGCCCCCGTTTTTGGACTGCATCCCAAGGAGCCACTCCAGGCCCCGTTCAAGGGCGAACTTCTTGGCCCTCTCCGGAAGGGCGATCCCCTGGAGGGCCATCATCACCACAGCGGTGTCGTCGGTGTCGGGGTAGCGGTCGTTGTCGAACTCGAAGGCCCAGCCGCCGGGCCGGGCCCGGCAGCGCACCTGCCAGTCGCCCCCCACGAAGATCTGCTGGGACAAAAGCCAATTTCCAGCGCGCACGAGCGCGGGATGGTCCGGGGGAAGCCCGGCATCCAGGAGGGCGAGCGTCGCTAGCCCGGTGTCCCACACCGGGGAGATGCAGGACTGCAGCCGGAAGCCGCGCTCATCCTCGATGGCGTAGCGCGCAAAGCCCGCGATCCCCCGCGCCAGCACCGGCGACTCCGGGGCGTGGCCCAGGGCGTAGAGGGCAAGAAGGGAGTAGACCCAAGGGGGCTGGATCCCGCCCCAGCAGCCGTCGGCCTCCTGGCGCGCCACGATCCACTCCTCCGCGCGCTTAAGGGCGAGCCTGCGCAGGGAGCGGATCGGCCGCCGCTCGTAGACCCGAAGGAGTTTGTCCACCCCGTAGAAGAAATGCCCCCAGGCGCTCTTCTTTCGGGGAAGGGAGTAGTCCGCGTTCGCCCGCCCCCTGGGGAAGAGCTCGTCGATGCGGGCCTGCGGGGGGAGGGGCCAAACGGGTTTCAGGACGCGCAGGATAGCCAAGGGCAGGATCGTCCCCCTCGCCCAGGAGGCGAAGGCGTAGAGGTTCACCGGGAACCACTCCGGAAGGAGGACGAGCTCGGGAGGGAGCACGGGGGTGGCCTCCCAGGGCCACTCCCCAAGCATCGCCAGCCAGATCTTCGTGAAGACGCGGGCCCGCTCCACGCCGCCCTGGGCGAGGATCCACGCCCGGGCCTTGCGCAGGGGCGGGGACTCCGGGTCCAACCCGGCCATCTTCAGGGCGAGGTAGGCTTCCACGGTGGTGGAGAGGTCGCCCGGGCCACCATACCAGTTGGCCCAAAACCCCTCCGGCCGCTGTTCAGAAAGGATGTAGCGGGCGATCCTCTCCCAAAGCTCCGGGGAGCCGATCCCGAGGATGTGGGTGAAGAAGAGGTGCTCTGCGGTGATCGTCACGTTGCTCTCGAGCTCCCCCCACCAGTAGCCCTCGGGGTACTGATGGGCAAGAAGCCAGTCCACAGCCCGCTCGATGGCGCGATCCACTTCGGTGATGGGTGATGGGCGATGGGTGATGGGAACACCCTCACGCATGGGCTTTCACCCCCTCAAGGACGACGCGCACGAGCTCCTCCACGAGGCGTTCCTCGGGAACCTTGGGGAGGAGGACTTCGCCGTGGGCGTAGATCGTGCCGAAGCCCTTGCCGCCGAGGATGGCGAAGTCCGCGCGCTCCGCCTCCCCCAGCCCATTGACGGGGCAGCCCATGATCGCGATCGTGAGGGGCTTCTCGAGCGCGGAAAGCTTCCGTTTCACCTCCGCAGCGATCCTGGGGATGTCGATCCCCGTGCGGCCGCAGGTGGGGCAGACCACGAACGTCGGCCCCCGCTTCCGCAAGCCCAGGCTCTTCAGGATCTCCCAAGCCACCTCCACCTCCCGCACCGGGTCCCCAGGGAGGGACACGCGCACGGTGTCGCCGATCCCCTCGGCAAGGAGGATTCCGATCCCCACCGCGGACTTCACGATCCCCTCGAGCTCCGGCCCGGGCTCGGTGATCCCAAGGTGAATGGGCCAGTCCCCTTCCCTCGCGAGGAGGCGGTTCGCTTCCACGGTGAGAGGGACGTCGTGGGCCTTGAGGGAGACCACGATGTCGCGGAAGCCCTCGCGCTCGAGGAGCTCGATCTCCCAAAGCGCCGCCCTCACCAGGGCCTCGGGGGTAACCTCTTTCCCTTTCCCGAGGAAGCGGGGGTCGAGGGAGCCCGCGTTCACCCCCACCCGGATGGGGACGTTTTTTTCCTTGGCGGCCCGGGCCACCTCCCGGATCTTTTGGGGATCCCGGAGGTTCCCGGGGTTCAGGCGGAGCTTGTCGGCCCCGGCCTCCAGGGCCGCCAGGGCCAGGCGGTGGTCGTAGTGGATGTCCGCCACAAGGGGCACGGTCACCTCCTTTTTGATCTCGCGGATGGCCTGGGCGGCGGCGAGGTCCGGGACGGCCACCCGCACGAGCTCCGCCCCCGCCCGCACGAGGGCCCGGATCTGCTCCACCGTGGCCCGGACATCCCGGGTGTCCGTGTTCGTCATGGTCTGGACGACCACGGGGCTTCCGCCCCCAAGGGCGACATCCCCCACGCGCACGAGGCGACTTACGCGGCGCATAGGGCCTCCCGCAGGGCCTCCGCCACCCGGCCCAGGATCCAGGAACAGCGCAGGGCCCGTCCCGCCCAGAGGACCTTGCGCCAATCCCCCGGCGCCTCCTCCTCATAGGCGTCCAGGATCACCCTGAGGGCCAGGAACGGGATCCCTTGAGCGGAAAGCACCCGGGCGAGGTGGCTCGTCTCCATGTCCACGGCCAGGGCCCTCTCCCCAAGCTTTTCCTTTTCCTCCCGGGGGGTGAGCCTCCGGTCGGTGAAGAGGGGACCGATCCGGGCCTTCGGCAAGCGTTTTTGGGCTTGGCGAAGGAGGGCGGGATCCACCTCCAGGCCTCCCTTCTCGTCCAGCACCCGGTCGGCAAGGACCAGGACGCCGGGCCGGAGGTCCGCCCGAAGCCCGCCGGCATAGCCCACGATCGCCACCTTTTTGGGAGCTTCGCGGGCCAAGAGCTCGCGCAGGGCCGGGCCCGCCCGCTCCCCCACCCCCAGGGCCGCTTTGGGCCCGCGCACGAAGAGGAGCTCCGTCTGGAGCGCGGCCACTACGATCACCTCCGAAGGAGTGCCCATGGCCGGTTCACCGCCTCCAGCACCGTCTGGGGCTCAAACCCCGCATGAAGCATGCACCCCGCGCAGCGCGGGTCCTTCCCTGGCCCATACTTCCGCCAAAGCTCGGGATCGAGGACCTCCTTGAGGTCCTGGGCATGGCGATCCGCGATGAGGTAACAGGGGACGCGCCAGCCCAGGACCGTGTAGGTGGGCACGGCCCAGGCCGCGCACTCCCGGTACGTTCGCTTCCCCTGGAGGAAGTCGAGGAAGAGAGGGTTGTCGTAGAACGGGAGGCCGTCGCCTCCGCTCAGGAGCGCGCGGAAAACCCGGATCGCCTCCTCCTTTTGGAGGAAGAGCTCGCGCTCGGGGACGGCCTCGTAGGCGTAGCCTGGGGAGAGCATGAGCCCCTCCACCCCAAGCTCGGTGAGGGTGCGGAAGAGCTCCCGAAGGTCCGCCACGTCCGAGCCGTGGTACACGGTGGTGTTCGTGGCCACGCGGTAGCCCCGCCGCAGGGCCTCGCGGATGGCCTCCACGGCCTCCCGGTACACCCCCGGCCGTCCGGCCACGGCGTCGTGAACCTTCTCCGTGCCATCCAGGTGCACCACGAAGCACAGGCGCTTATGGCGCGGGAATTTCTCGAGCTTCTCGCGAAGGAGGAGGCCGTTCGTGCATAGATAGACCCAGCGCCGCTGCTCGAGGAGCCCCCGCACGATCTCCGCGATCTGGGGGTGGAGGAGGGGCTCCCCTCCGGAGACGGAGACCACGGGCGCGCCGGCCGCCTCCGCAGCCCGGAGGGCCTCGTCCACGGGCATGCGGCGGTCCATGACCTCCTTGTACTCCCGGACGCGGCCGCAGCCCGCGCAGCGGAGGTTGCAGGCCTCGAGGGGCTCGAGCATGAGGACGATGGGGAAAAGCTTCCCCCGCTCCGGCCACCTCCGGCGGGGGAGGAGGTACCGCGCCAGTTCCAAGGTCAAGGAAAGGGGGCGTCCCATCAGGCCTCCCGCGTGGCCATAAAGGAAAGGAGCTCCTGGAAGGCGGCGCGGGCCCAGCCCGGCCAGGGAAGCTCTAAGCTCAGCCGCTCCGCCCGGCTCAGGCGCCGCTTCACCTCCTCCTGCGCGGCCTCCCGCGCCCCCACCTCCTCCAAACGCCGCAGGATCGCGTCCATGTGGTCCTTGGGCGAGGAGAGCAAGCCCGCAAGTTCAGGATCGTGCTCCAGGGCGAAGCTCACGGGGAAGGAGCGCTTTTTGCGCAAAAGATCGCTTCCCACGGGCTTTCCGGTCTTCTTCGGATCGCCCCAGATCCCCAAGAGGTCGTCCTGGATCTGGAAGGCAAGGCCTAATTCCTCGCCGAGCTCCTGGGAGGTGCCCCAAAGGTCGGGGCGGCCGGCGGCCAGGGCCCCAAGGACGAAGGCGCAGCCCAGAAGGGCCCCGGTTTTGCGCCGGGCCATCCCGAGGTACCCCTCCCCATCCAAGGGTTTCCCCTCCGCAGCCAAGTCCAGAACCTGGCCTTCGATCATGGCCAAGGTCGCGGAAACGAGGGCCTCTTGGGCCTGGAGCTTCACGGCCCCGGGGAGGTCGGCCCGCAGGGCCACCCGCAGGGCCAGGGCGAGGAGGGCATCCCCGGCGTTGATGGCCTGGCCAATCCCAAAGGCCTTCCAGGCCGTGGGCCGGCCCCGCCGCAGCTCGTCCCCGTCCTGGATGTCGTCGTGAACCAGGGAAAAGTTATGGATGAGCTCCAGCGCGGCGGCGAGGGGCAAGGCCCGCCCAAACTCTCCTCCCAGGGCCTCGCAGGAGAAGAGCACGAGGCAGGGCCGGAGAAGCTTTCCGCCGATCCCCGGGCCCGGCGCTCCGTTGGCTTCGGAAAGCCCAAGCGGGTAGCGCACCAAAAGCCCCAAGAGGCCATCAAGCTCCAGGGAGCGCCGGAGCTCCTCTACCACCAGGGGTCGGTAGCGTTCCAGGGCGTTCATGGCTCGGGGAGGTTCAAGGTGGGCACGAGGCCCAGCCGCACCGCGGCCCGCACCAGTTCCTGGGTGGTGCGCACCCCAAGCTTCCGCATGGCCGAGATCTTGTGGGAGCGGATCGTCGTGACCGAGCGGGAAAGGAGCTCCGCGATCTCCGGGGTTTTCTTCCCTTGGGCCAAGAGGCGCACTACCTCCCGCTCCCGCTCCGTGAGGGGGAGGGCGGCTTCGCCCTCGGGAAGGAGCTTCTCCCCCTGGGCCACGCGGCGCAGCACCCTTAAGAACTCCTCGGCCGGGGCGTCCTTGAGGACGTAGGCCCAAGCCCCGGCCCGGGCCGCTTCCGCCCGCCACTCCGGCTCGTCGAACATGGAAAGGAGCACGACCTTCATCTCCGGGAAGCGCCGGCGCAGCCGGCGGCAGAGCTCAAGCCCGGAGATCCCGGGGAGGGCCACGTCCACCACCGCCACCTCCGGCCGAGCTCGTGCGGCCGCCTCCAGGGCCTGCACGGCCTCCGCGGCCTCCCCCACCACCAGGAAGCCCGCCCGGTTCAGGAGGGCCCGTAGTCCCTCCCGCACCACCGGATGATCATCCACCACGAGCACGCGCACGGCTTTTTCATCCTAGCGTTTCGTCCCCTTCCGGGGATGGGGAATCCGTAGGATTTCGGGCGCGCAGGGCGAGCGCGCGCAGCTCAGGGACGGAGCGGCAGCCCAGCTTCTCCTTCAGGTTCTCTAGATGCGACTCCACTGTCTTTGTGGAGATCCCAAGCCTCTCGGCGATCTCCGCAAGGCGCAGCCCCTGGCCCAAAAGGGCGAGGACCTCCTCCTCCCGGGCGGTGAGCCCGGCCTCTTTGGGAAGGAAGAGCTCGCCCCGCAGCACGGCGTGGACGGCGGAGAGGATCTCCTCGGGGTCCGCGGTTTTGGCCACAAGGCCATGAGCTCCGGCCCGCAGGACCTCCTGGGCCAGCGTGGGCGCATCGAGAGCGGTGATGGCGAGGACCTTGACCCCGGGGAAGCGCTGGCACAGGGCTTGAAGGCCGTGCAGGCCCCCGCCCGGCATCACAAGGTCGTAGATCACGAGGTCCGGGTGAAGTTCAGAAGCCTTGGACAGGGTTTCCTCCCCGGTTTGCGCCTCGCCCACCACGCAGAACCCTGCGCGGGAAAGAAGCTTTCGCAAGCCCTCCCGCACCAAGGGATGGTCGTCGGCCACCAGGATCCCGGCCATCGAGGAATGGTACCCCACCTCTTGGGGTGGGGCGCGCTTGCGCGGTCGGGATCTGCAAGTCCGCACGGATCTGCCCTTGGGATGGGTTTCTCAGACTCGGCGTTGGGAAGCTTTCGGCCTAGCCTCGCGATCCGCGGGTATCCGGCCCTTGTGGCCGTGGGTTTTTCCGCGCTCGTGGGCCTTGGGTTCGGGTTTCTTCCGGCGGTGCGCGCCTCCCCTTGGATCCTGCGGAGGCCCTGCACTACGCGCGGGCCAAGGGTCGCGCCCTCTTCAGTTCCAGAAACATCAGTTCCAGAAACATCGAGGTTCCGAGCGCCCGAGGTGAAAAAGCAAGGCCTTTTCCGATGAGTTAGCCTTCGGGCCTCGGCGCTCCGCCTCCTTTGCGGAGCTCTTTGGAAGTGGCCTTCTTGAGGAATGGAAAAGGACGTTTTCCCTCTCGGTCGAGGAAAAACCGCCAAGGCACCGGTGCCCATGGCACTCGGTGTCAAGCCGGATGGACACCGGGAGATCCTGGGCTTTTGTGTTTTGGGCGGAAGGGGAGAGCGCCCGGAACAGGGAAGAAGAGCTCAAGAAGCTCAGACTCCGGAGCGTAAAGCATGTAAGGATCTCCGTGGCCGACGACCTTCCGGGTTTGGAGGAAGCGATTCGGAAGATCTTCCCCGAGGCGGACTGCGAGCTTCATGTGCTGCA
>JAUQPF010000019.1 GCA_030550535.1 Candidatus Bipolaricaulota bacterium | reverse complement strand
GGGGATGGCCGCGGTGCTTTTGGGCATAGGGGCACTCCTTGGGGGGTGCGCGTGGCTTGTGCCGCCGGCTCCTCCGCCCACGTCGCCCGCGACCGCACCCCAAAACCTCGCTGCTTCCTTCGGAACCGACCGCGAGCGAATCACGCTCACTTGGAGTCCCGTCGAGGGCGCCACCCACTACGAGGTCCAGCGCGGAGGAGCGCGCGAAGGCCCCTGGGGGACGGTGGGGAGCGCGAACATGCCCTCCCTCACAGACACGGTGGGCGAGGCCAACGAGGGAAGGTGGTTTTGGTACCGGGTGCGGGCGTGCAACGCCGCGGGCTGCGGCCCCTGGTCGGAGCCCGTGCGGGGCTACGCCGGCCGGCCCCCCAAACCCGAGGGCCTGTGGGCAAGCCAGGGCGATTATCCCGACCGAATCGTGCTCACCTGGAACGTGATGCCCGGGGCCACTTACTACCAAATCTTCCGCGAACCTGGTCCCCGACCGGGTCAATCCGGTTTGGATTTTCTTGCGGAGACCACGGTAAACGCCTACGAGGATCGAGCGGTGCGGGCGGGTGTGCGCTACCGCTACGCCATCCGCGCCTGTAACGGCTTTGGCTGCGGCGAGCTTTCGGACCCTGTGGAGGGCTGCGTGGAGCCCTGTCCCCTTCCCTTCTCCGCAGATGAGGGCGGATCTTGAGGAGCAGGCGCGGGTCTGGGAGCGCATGTTCTTCCAGACCCCGCAGGACCGCTCCCTCGTGGAGCGGGACTGGTCGTGGCTTGTGGAGCGGCTGCGACGAGAAGGGGTTCGGACCGTGCTCGACGTGGGCTTTGGCCCGGGCCATTGGAGCGTGGCCCTGGCCCGCGCCGGCTTCCGCGTCACCGCCGTCGACATTTCCTCCGTGGCCGCGGCGCGCCTCCGGGCCTGGGCCGAGGAGGAGGGGCTTCCCATTGAGGTCCACGTGTGCCCGGCCCAGGAGCTGCCCACGGATTGGGCCTTCGACGCGGTGATCGCCAACTCCGTCTTGGACCACATGTTCAAGGAGGAGGCCGAGGAGGCCATGCGCCGGATCCGCGCGGTCTTGAATCCCGGCGGCCTCCTCCTTTTGGGCATGGACGGCCCGCCCGACGCGGAGGACGAGGCCTGGCCCCATCACGTTTTCCCTGATGGAACGTGGCAGTTCCTCGGCGGCCGTAAGGATCGCATGCTCTGGCGTTTCTGGACGGAGGAGGAAATCGTGGGACTCCTTACGGGCTTCCGTATCGAGGGGCGGGAGGTCCTGCCCAACGGCCGCCGGCGTTTTTGGGCCCGCAAAATCCGAGGGTGAACATGGGAACGCGCGAGGAGTTCGCACGTTGGCTACGGCACGCCCGCCACGCCTTGGAGTCGGCCAAGCGGGACCGGGCCGCGGGCGACCACCCCTGGGCTTGCTTCAAGGCCGAACAGGCTGGCCAACTCGCCCTGAAGGCTCTCCTTCGTGGGTTGGGATACCCTGCCTTTGGCCACGCCACCGGACGCCTTGTGGAGGCCCTTCGCCGTGCGGGCCTTGTCGTCCCCCCGGAGATCGAGGAGGCCGCCCGGGCCCTAGAGCGCCATTACATCCCTCCGCGCTACCCCGATGTCTTCCCGGAGGGCACGCCTGCGGATTTCTACACCCCCGAGGACTCAGAGCGCGCCCTTCAGCATGCGGAGAGGATCCTCGCGTTCGTGACGGAGGTGGGGAAGCGTGAGCTCGGTGCGGGCGCTTAGGGAAAAGGAGCGGGCGGCGCGCGTGGCCCAGGCCCGGGCGTTCGCCGAGGCCGTGGCCCAGGCCCTGGGCCCGCTCACGGCCTGGGTCTACGGCTCCGTGGCCCGCGGGGACTTCCACTTCGCCTCGGATATCGACGTCCTTGTGGTGGCCCCGGACCTTCCCCCGAACCCCCTCCGCCGCCTGGAGCTCCTCTACCGGTTCGCGACGCCCGGGATCGAACCCAAGGCCTATACCTCCGAGGAGTTTCGGAAGCTCCTAGCCGCGGGGGATCCCCAACTTTTGGCCATGCTCTCCTTCCGGGTCGTCCTGCGGGACGACCTCGGGCTTGAGCCCGCCCTCGCCCGCGCCCTGGCCGAACCCGACGAGCCCGGAAAAAACGCGGGAAATCCGGGTCAAGATTGAAGCCAAAGCTCACCGCCGAGGCCTTCGCCGTGCACAATCAAACGGCAAGAAAGCTCTAGCCCTGTCTTCTCTCCAGGCGGGCGCGGGTCGGCTGAAATTTTTCAAAGGGGGTTGAGATGAGCGCAAGGCGCACGATGGTAGGGTTCTGCGTTGTGTTCTTAGGGGCTGTCATCTTCGGCCTGGCTCAGGAGCGCGTCACCCTCTTTGGCCTTGCTTTCAACCCCGCAGGGCCGGAGTACCTGGATGGAAGGCTCAACATCTTCGGCGTTCCTCAGGTTCGGGAGGACATGAGCTCCCTTGTGGACCGCGGGAGGATCGTGGCGGAAATTTATGGCGGCAACGGCGTGCCCTGGTGCTTCCCCGTTTCAAAGGCCTATTTGGAGGCCCTGGGGTTGCAGGATGTCGCGACCGAGCTGACCCAAAAATACGCGCACGACTTGGAGAAGGGCAAGAACATCGTCTTTGAGGAGCTCCGAAAGATGGGGGCCACGTTGGAGCCGGACGGCTGGTACTACAAGGGACGGCCTGTTTCCGTCCGGATCGTGGCTCGCGCCGAGGACGAGCGCAAGGCCCTGGGTGCCTATCTCGCCGAGCTTCTGAAGGGCCTCGCACTGCGTACGGAAGTTCTCTACAAAACCGCCCGAGAGTTTTTGAGCGCCTGTGATGTACACCGACCCCCGGGAGGGGAAGTGGGACATCGCCACGGAGGGCTGGAGTGTGGGTGTGGACGACAAAGCCTTTGAAGGCTTTTACACCCCGCGTGGACCCTCCGCACCGTTGTGGCAAGCGTATAAACCCTTGCCCGAGCTCGACACCGTTGCCCAAAAGCTGGCCCAAGGAGCCTACAGCAACGAGGAAGAACGCAAGAACCTCGTGGCGCAAGCCCTAAAGCTTAGCCTCCAGGATTCTGTGCGCATTTGGCTTCTCTATCGCTAACGAGGATTTCGCTCGAGGGCGCGAAGGGTTTGGCTTATTTGGCGCACGCGCTCGGGGTCCACGGGGTTCTCCACGATCCCCTCGTACTTTAACCAGCTTCCCACGATGAACCCGTCGGCCTCCCGATAGAGGCCCACGTTCTCCGGGGTAACCCCGCTTCCCACAAGGACCG